>JAFGVT010000113.1 GCA_016937825.1 Fidelibacterota bacterium
GATCCGGTCGATCTCGGGAAGCGGCAGTGGCGTTTGGGTCTGATAGAGCATAGTTGAACATCCGGTTAAAATAAATAAAAGCAACACAAATGGAATGGATCGTTTCATGTGAAGTTCCTAACTATTTTTGATCATATTCAGAAGTCCGTCGCGGATGATCAGGCGCTGCGCCGCACTTCCGAGGGGGGTAAACGAATAGTCTTTCAGATTGGCCTTGATCGTGGCGTGCCTGAAATCCACGCTGACGGCGTATCCGGTGTCAACGGTGAGCCCCTTACCTTCAAAGGTCTTTTTCAGGTCACGAACAAGTTCTTCGCACTCGATCGCGATGAATCCGTTATTGATGGCGTTCCGCTTGTAGGTTTCATTGAAAGACCCGGCGATCACAAGCCGGATCCCTTTATGCTTGAAGGCGGTCGCGGCCTGCTCGCGGGAGCTTCCGGTCCCGAAGTTGAAACCGCCGGCGAGAATATCGCCTTCCCGGGCAAGGGTGACGAATTCCGGATCGTAGTTCTCCATGACGACCTGCGCCTGCTGTTCGTCGGTCATGGTGTCGATATAGGTGTATTTCCCGGGATAGATGCCGTCGGTATTGAGATTGTCCTGCGGACAGAACAGCAAGCGTCCGGAAAGGGCCTCCGGGAATCCGGGAAGAATGTCCGTTGCGGATGGAGCGGCGTTTTTGGGATGCTCGGTGATCTCATACACGGGCTTGTAGACGCCCGAATCGTCCGCAACGATATGTCCCGCGGCCGCAGAGAGCGCAACGGTCGCAGGGGAGCCGAGGTATGCCTCGGACTCTTTTGAGCCCATACGGCCCTTAAAATTGCGGTTGGTGGCCGAAATGGCGGTTTGGCCCGCATCCAGCAGGCCTTTTCCCAGCCCGATACAGGGTCCGCATCCCGGGGGCAGCTCGATCGCGCCCGCATCCAGGAGTGTCTGCCAGATCCCGTCCCGGATCAGGCGGGTCTGGATCTCCTTCGAAGCGCAGCCGATATACAGTTCCACGCCTTTGGCGACCTTCTTCCCCGCGATCGCGTTCGCCGCAGATACAAAATCCTCGTAGCGTCCGTTGACGCAGGAAAGCAGATAGGCTTTATGGATGGGAATTTTCTTTTGGTTGATCTCCGCCGCTGAATAGAGTTTCTTTAGATTGTGCGGACCGGATACGACCGGCGTGATCGAGCCCACATCCAGACGGATCACCTTGGCATAAGCCGCATCGGGATCTGCGCTGAGGATGTCATGTTTCAGCCGATCGACGGTGTCGTCATTGATCCGGGGATGAACGCCGTTCACATCCCGATCCGAGGCCACGCCGAGCAGTCCGCGGACCTTGATGGCTTCATTTCGTTTATCATACCACTCAAGCGTTATGTTGTCAACCGGGAAAAGCCCGACCAATGCGCCCCATTCCGTGGAGATGTTGGCGATCGTCATGCGCTGTTCAATGCCGATGTGCTGGAGGGCCTCGCCGTGGAACTCCAGGGCGAAATTCAGGACCTCGTCATGATTGAACAGTCCGCACAGTGCAAGCGCGATATCTTTTCCCGTGACCCCGGGTTGCGGAACACCTTCCAGGACAACACGGGCAATGGGGGGGATCTGCCACCAGGTTTCGCCCGTTACCCACAAACCGGCGGCATCGGTGCGAACGATCGGGGTTCCCAGGCATCCCAATCCGCCGTACATGTTGGAATGGCTGTCCGAGGCGACGGCGAGCGTATTGGGGAAGGCGTAACCCTCGTCACACATGATCTGATGTCCGATCCCGGTTCCGGCAGGGTAGAAATCGATCCCGTATTTCGCGGCGAAGGCTTCTATCTTTGCATATTTCTGAAGATTTTTCTCCTCCTTGTTCTGAACATCGTGATCCAGCGCAAAAACCGGCTGCCGGGGATCTTTTATGGACATGATGCCTATTTCATTGAATTTGGGGATCACGGCCCCGGTGTTGTCGTGGGTGAGCACATGCTTCGGGCGTATCGTGACATAATCTCCGCTTTTTACAGGCGCAGGATGATCCACCACAAAGCGCTGAACGATCTTTTCGATAATAGTCTGTGACATGATCCGTCTCCATTATTTATTTGGTAGGGGAAAATAGCAAAAAGCCGAAATAAATACCATATAAAAAAATCCCGAAAACTTCGGGATTTGTGTCTGTGAGTGTGGAAGGAATCGAACCTTCGACCAACGGCTTAAAAGGCCGCTGCTCTACCGG
Source organism: Fidelibacterota bacterium (assembly GCA_016937825.1). Taxonomy (GTDB): domain Bacteria; phylum Fidelibacterota; class Fidelibacteria; order Fidelibacterales; family Fidelibacteraceae; genus M50B103. The sequence continues at coordinate 2,225 of JAFGVT010000113.1, forward strand.
CTGAGCTACACACCCATTTGAAAAAAGCTAAAAAGTATAAGTAAAAAACACAGCGAAAGCAAATAAAATGTAAAAAAATCCGTGCCCCGGACCATTTATTCCATGGCCTCAACAGGACTCCGACAGGGAAAGGATGCAAAGAGCGCCGGTATCTTAAAAAAGAGACTGGTTGTGGTTGAAAACATTTTTTTGTATCTTTCGTCATGAGAACTCAGGAAGCGCTGAACGTGAAGTGTATCATGGGTCTGATCTATCAGGCCGAATACGATATTTCGCACTGCCTGAAACATCTCGAACGGGTATTCGGTCCCCGGGATCTTTTGAGCGAGCGATTCATTTTTGATTTTACCGACTATTATGAGCCCGAAATGGGCAGTCCCTTATACCGAATTTTCATCTCTTTTGAAAATCTGATCCGTCCCGGCCGGCTCGCGGAGATCAAGCGCCTGACGAATATCATCGAAGATCTTTTCGCCCGGAATGGGAAGCGCTGCATCAACCTTGATCCCGGGTATCTGGACCTGGATAAATTTGTGCTGGCCTCGGCAAAATATGCCGGACAGAAGATCTTTCTCGGGGGAGGGATCTATGCGGACCCGACGCTCTATTTCTATCAAAAAGCGTTTCATGCGTATTCCTGGAGCTTTCCCGATTTCCGGACGGACGTGTACAGGAAATTTTTTCTTGAAGCCCGTGTCCTGTATAAACAGAAGTTAAAACAATGAAGATCCTGCTCTACATTGTGATCTCCCTGCTGCTTTTCACCCTGCTGATGCTGCTGGGACTTCTCTTCATTCGCTTTAAGGTTTTGGTCAGGGGAAAATACTGGGACAAGAAAGCGGCCGCCGATATCGACGCATTCTGGATCAGGTACTTTCTGGGCGTAAGATGCAGGGTGCACGACATTGAACATATCCGTTTTACGGTATGGTTCTTTGGCATCCCCCTCCCTTTCAATCTGCCGCTTTCTCAACGGGATAAAAAGACGAAACGTCAAAAGACCGCTCACGGAAGCGTTCCGGAGACCCCGGCGGAAAAGAATACCGGGGGAATCCGGGATGGATTCTTCGAAAAGATCGGCGATCTCCAAAACATAAAAGGCGAATTGTCGGCGTACTGGCAAAGATACCGCTCATATCTGAAGAAAATATTTGTGCGCTACATCACATTTTCGATCGATTCCCTGTCCGCGAACATCGGATTTGCGGAACCTTCGCAGACCGGGATGGCGGCCGGAATCGCTTATTCTATCATGCCAAATACGCCTTTAAGGTCTTTCGATCTTCAATGGAATTACCGGGAACCGAATTTTGATCTTGCCGCCGATACAAAAATAACTATGAAGTTATACGGAATATTATGTACATTAATATGCCTTTACAGGCAATTTAAAAAGGACCAAAAAAATGAAATTAGATGACACGCTCGCCGTCCTGCTCGACAAGGTTCGGGCATTGGCAAAGACCGAAACGGTCGTCGGAGAACCCATCGTGGTTCAGGATATCAGTCTGATCCCGATCTCAAAGATCAGCATCGGTTTTGCGGCCGGCGGGGGAGAACACGGCGCGGAGGGGAGAAAGAGCGGCGGAGACGGCGCCGGAGGCGGCATCAGCGTGACGCCCATCGCGGTCGTTGTCGTCAAAAAGGGACAGGAATCACATTTGCTATGGCTGGAAAAGGAAGACCGTTCGATCAATAAACTTCTTGACCTGGTACCGGGGATCTTGGACAGGATAGCACCTGAAAAAAAATAGGGGGCGTATGTTATGTATCAAGAACTGGAGGAAATTCCATTATTTGACGGAATAAAAGTTTCCGACCTGAAAAAAATCTCATCGCTGGTCACGCACCAAAAAATCAAAAGAAATCAGCTGATCATTCGGCAGGGAGATGTCTGTCAGTATTTTTATGTAATAAAAAAAGGGCAGGCGAAGATCACCCTAACCCGGGACCCGGATCATGAAGTGATCCTCGCCTTTTTGAGCGAGGGAGAGTTTTTCGGCGAACTGTCATTGCTTGACGAGGATATCTGTTCGGCAAATGTGTATGCCCAGCAAGCGTGCGAGCTTATGTGCATCAAGAGCGAGAATTTCAAAAAACTGTTAAAGACCGTTCCCGAATTGTCCTATCGCTTACTTTACCATATGGCACAGCGAATCCGGTATTCAGACCGATGCATCCACAATCTGAACATTAAAAATTCGACCCGAAGGATCGGGATCGTACTTCTCCATCTGGCGGAACAATCCGGATACCGCTACAAGGATTCTGTGATCATAAAGAAAATACCCTTTCAGCAGGATATCGCGTCCCTCGCCGGGACCTCACGGGAAACCGTTTCCCGTTCGTTTTCGCGTCTTCAGGATCATGCCTATATCCAAAAGAACGGCAGGCACCTTGTGATCAATGATTACAAACGGTTTTACCGGGAATTTTCATCATGAAAGAACGGCTGCCTTACGCCCGAAGAGGATTTCACTATAACAACTATAAATATTACCTGGAAGACAGGTTTGGAGAGCGGGTTCAGCGTGTCTCGATCGAAGGCGGCTTTACCTGTCCCAACCGGGACGGTACGCGGGGAAAGGGAGGGTGCATCTATTGCAACTCGCAGTCGTTTTCGCCGCCCTATGCCGATAAGCTGCTGCCGATAGAAGCGCAGCTTTCCGAAGGCATTCGCTTTTTGCACGGCCGTTTCGGGGCAAACAAATTCATAGCCTATTTCCAGAACTACACGAACACCTACGCTCCGGTACGCAAACTGGAACTCATGTACCGAAAAGCCCTTGAACATCCTCACGTCGTCGGATTGGCCGTATCAACCCGGCCTGATTGTGTTGAAAATGATGTGCTGCAGCTGTTAAAGGACATTTCCGCCGATTATGACGTTAATCTGGAGCTGGGGATCGAATCGCTGAAAGAAACCTCGCTTAAATGGATGAACCGGCAGCATACGGTGGAAACGACCCGGTCGGCAATCCGGCGGGCTGCGGAATTCGGACTGAATGTTACGGGACATCTGATCCTGGGTTTGCCGACCGAAACGCGCGAAGAAATGCTGGCGATGACGGAGGAATTAAATGAGTTGCCGCTGAAATTTCTGAAATTGCATCATCTTCAGGTCATCAGCAAAACGCGCCTTGCGGCATTATATCACCTAAAGCCCTTTCCGCTGTTCGAATACAGAGACTATGTTGAATTCACGGGAGAGTATATCACCCGCCTGCGTCCGGAAATTATTTTACAGCGCGTGATCACCAGCTCGCCGGAGGATTGCCTGATCGCTCCCGTATGGGAACCGACGACGACGGCGTTTATCATGGACCTTCAGAAATATATGCGCGATCACAACATGTACCAGGGTGACCGGTACCTTCATTAAGCGATCACTTCAATAAGAGGCATTTTTTTACGGCCTTGTATTTTTCCGTCGTACTGAGCGCTTCACATACTAAAAAATACAACCCGGAAGGATGAGCCTCCCCATTCCAGCGCAGTCTGTGCAGGCCTTTTGAATACGGACGTGAAGGGAACCGGTGCATCGCTTTGCCTTCCACATTGTAAACGGTGACCGTAACGTTCATGGCATTGGGAAGGGAAACCGCCGCAATAAGCAGCGGATTGAATGGATTCGGGTAGATCGAGAGGGAAAAAGCATCCGGAACAGTTTCTTCTACGGCCATTTCGGGAATGTCTTCCACGCTTATGGAAGCATCGATGAAACTGTGCGCGGGTACGTTTACGTAGGCGTATACCGTGTGGGGAGAATTCAGGGTATCCACCTGCATAAGGTAGGCATTATTCAGGGAGCTGAGCATTTTCCCTTCTTCAAGCGTGAACGTGATCAGACACTTTTGAAGGCCGATGCCGGTGTTGTTCGTAATCCGCACCATGGACCCTGCCGCATTCACCGTTTTAATGATCGCCTCGCCATATACTCCCGCCTGTATTGCCTGCATGCTCACGATCGCATTGTTCTGCACTCTGACGATCCGGTACCAGCGATTTCCATCGCAGGTCGATCCTGTGCTGCTATTATAGGGGGGTACTGTCATATCGCCCGTATTCCTGTGAATATGGCCCCAAAAGGCAGCATCGACGCCCAGCGATGAAAGGTTCAAATCTCCGTCAAAATCATTGTGATAAAACAATATGTTCAGCGCGGCGCTGGCATGTTCGGCAAGGTCGTCGGCGAGCCATTGCAGCTGACCCGATGTAAAGCTGGTACTGCCGTATAAATTGTCGCGCCAGCCGTCATAGCTTCCGTACAGGGTATAGGCTTCCATGCCGGCAAAATGGATATCGCCGTAATTAAACGAATAATCCTGGGTGATCAGCGCACCCGGGGAGGTGTTGTCCAGGTACTTCCATCCAAAATATTTCCACCAGGTCGTCCGTGCGGTTCCGGTTGGCGCCGGCGTCGCATCCCATCCGCCAAGGTCATGATTACCTCCGACCAGAAAGAGGGGGACTTCCAATTCATGCAATATTTTTTTTGCCCTGGAAATGGCCGGAATTCCCAATGCCTCGAGTTCGCCGTCATTGATCAGATCGCCGGTATGAAGGACGAATTCCGGGTGGATAATGTTGATGTCGTCAATGACCGCGCGGAAATCTTCCAGTTCCGTCGAGTCGGTCTCAACCCCGCTGTCACCCCAAAAATAATGCGAGGGCAGATGCGTGTCCGTGATATGGATGAAGGTGAAATCATTCTTATATTCGGGAATAATATACACGGCATGTTCCGAAACATCCTCATCGATCTCTCCGGAACAGGAGACAGCAAGATCATACAGACCGTATATCATGGACTCCGGCAGAACGGCGCGCACTCTTCGAAGGCCGTTCACCGCATCGTCCGGCACCTCGAAAAATTCCAGACCGGTACGGTGACCCCGCAATATCAAGGAGACCGATACGACGGCTTCCGCGGGCGAGAGCGAAATATCCACCGGGATGCTATCGCCGGGCAGGGCGAGAAGCGGAACATTGATAATGGGATATTGAATGATCGTAAGCGTGTCGTGTCCCGCCGAAGAGTGCCCGGCCTGAACGAGAGAGAGGGTGAAAAGAAGAAGGATCAAAAAATGCCGCAGTTTCATGAGGGTCCTTTAAAAAATGAACGATATTGTATGGAAATTCACGATAATGGCAAAAGCAAATCTGACAGGGTCCTCTGAAAATAAGAACGCCCCTGTGAGAGGGGCGCCCTTTTCTCATTGTAACTAAGTGCTATTCAGCCATTTTCTGATAGGTTTCCCAGCGCTTTTTCGCGTACTTGACAAATTCGTCTCTGAACGCTTCAACCTTTTCGGGGAAAGACGTTTCAAGCGAGCTGTAACGCGTTTCGCCCTTCAGGAAATCGACCACTTCAAAATTGGGTTCTTTCGAATCCAAGGTAAAGGGGTTCTTTCCTTCAAGCTCCAGCAGAGGATTATAGCGGTACAGCAGCCAGTAACCTGTTTCAACCGCTTTCTTTTCCTCTTTCTGGCTGTAGCTCATATTGATGCCGTGGTTGATGCAGGGGGAGTAGGCAATCACGAGCGAAGGACCGTCATAGGCTTCGGCTTCTTCAAGTGCTTTCACGAGCTGGTTCTTGTTGGCGCCCATCGCGACGCAGGCAACATAAACGTAGCCATAGGTCATCATCATGCGGCCGAGATCTTTCTTTGCGGTCTTTTTACCGGATTCCGCAAAACGTGCCACGGCTCCCAGGGGCGAGGCTTTGGACGCCTGACCGCCGGTATTCGAGTACACCTCGGTATCCAGGACCAGAATGTTGATATTCTTACCTGAGGCAAGCGTATGATCGAGTCCGCCGAAACCGATATCGTAGGCCCAACCGTCTCCGCCGAAGGCCCAGACCGATTTGTCGATGAAGCTTGTTCTTAACTCCAGCGCTTTGCTGATCAGCGGATCTTTCTTATTCTCTTTTTCAAGAAGCATTCCGATCTTTGAAGCATTTGCCTTGGCTTCATCTGAAACGGATTTCCAGTTTTCGAGTGACCATGTCAGGGCTTCTTTCAGTTCAGGTTTAACGGAGGTTTTTACGAGTTTTTCAACAACCGAGTGTAACTGTTTACGGTTTGCATCAATCGCAAGGCGCATGCCGAGGCCGTATTCGGCGTTATCCTCAAAGAGAGAATTTGCCCAGGTTGGGCCGAAGCCGTCCTTGTTCTTGCAATAGGGAACGGTGGGGAAAGTGCCGCCATAGATCGAGGAACAGCCGGTTGCATTGGCAATGACCATTCTGTCCCCGAAGAGCTGTGTCACGAGCTTGATGTAGGGCGTTTCGCCGCAACCCGCGCAGGCTCCCGAGAATTCGAACAGAGGTTGTTTGAACTGGGACCCTTTGACGCTGTACAGACGGTTTGAACCGATATTGTCGGTAGGCAATTCATGGAAAAACGCTTCATTTGCATTTTCGCCCGCCAGACGTTCAGTCTCGATCGGGCTGAGTTCCAGAGCCTGGACAGGACATTCGTTGACGCAGACCGCACAGCCCTGGCAATCTTCGACATAGACCTGGATCTTGAATTTTTTATCCGCATCCTTGCCTTTTACATCGAGGACCGTAAAGGTTTCAGGTGCGCCGTTTAGGTCCTTTGGATCGATCAGTTTTGCTCTGATCGCCGCATGAGGACAAACAAAGGTACACTGGTTGCACTGGATGCATTTATCGGCGATCCAGTGAGGAACCGCAGGAGCGACGCCGCGTTTTTCCAGCTGGGCGGTCGCGGTCGGGATATAGCCGTCAAAGGGCATGTCCGAAACGGAAATATCGTTGCCCTTTTCCCGCATAATGCGTTCAATGACATTCTTTGTAAAGGAATCGGCATCGTCGGGAACCAGTTTCTTGGGTTCGGCGGCAACTTCGGGCAGCGTGGCAGGGACCTTGATCTCCTGGAGCGCAGCTTCCGTTGCATCCACGGCTTTCCAGTTCATTTCGACAACGTCTTTGCCTTTTCGGGTGTAGGTTTTTTCAATGGCTTTTTTAATGAGGGCGATCGCTTCTTTCTTTGGCAGAACGCCGGAGATGATGAAGAAAGCGGCCTGCATGACGGTATTGATGCGTCCGCCGAGCCCGACTTCTTCCGCGATCTTCAAGGCGTTCACATTGTAAAATTTGATCTTTTTGTCAATGATCGTTTGCTGCATGTCGCGGGTAAGGTGCGAGAACACTTCATCCGCTTCCCAGTTCGAATTCTGCAGGAAAACGCCGTTCTCTTTGATGCCTTCCAGGATATCGTAGCGTCCGATGAAAGCCTGATTGTGGTTCGCAATGAAATCGGCGTTCACGGTCAGGTATTCCGATTGAATGGGGGTGGTGCCGAAACGGAGGTGCGAACGGGTGATGCCGCCGGATTTTTTAGAGTCGTATTCGAAATAACCCTGCGCATACATTTCCGTATTGTCGCCGATGATCTTGATCGAGTTTTTGTTCGCGCCGACGGTGCCGTCGGATCCAAGACCCCAGAATTTTGCCGAGAAGGTACCTTTCGGCTGAGAATGGATATTTTCAAGGATCTCTATCGAACGGTTGGAAACGTCGTCATGGATGCCGACCGTAAATCCGTGGAAAGCTTTCTTGTCGAGGTGATCGTAGACCGCTTTAACCATGGAAGGCGTGAACTCTTTTGAGGAGAGACCGTAACGGCCGCCGACGATCGTCATTTTTTTGTTTTTCAGGGCCGCAACGACATCCAGATATAAAGGTTCGCCAAGCGATCCGGGTTCTTTGGTCCGGTCCAGCACGGCGATCTTTTTCGCACTTGCAGGAAGGGCGGCAACGAGCGCTTCCGCTGAGAAAGGACGGTAGACGCGGACATTGATCAGGCCGAGTTTCTCGCCTTTTCCGTTGAGGTAGTTGATGGTTTCCTCGATCGTATCGCAGGCGCTTCCCATTGCAATGATGACCTTTTCCGCATCCGGTGCGCCGAAGTAATCAAAGAGATGATATTGCCGTCCGGTCACTTTTGCGACTTTATCCATGTATTCCTGGATGATCCCGGGCGTAGCGTCATACATCAGATTGGTGGTTTCACGTCCCTGGAAGTAGACGTCGGGATTCTGGGCTCCTACTTTCAGGCGGGGTTTTTCCGGGTCCATTGCACGTGCCCGGAAGGCTTCAATATATTTTTCTTCCACCAATTCTTTCATGGTGTCATAGTCGATGATCTCAACTTTCTGGATCTCGTGGGAATTGCGGAAGCCGTCAAAGAAATTCAGGAAAGGTATGTTGGATTTCAGGGTCGCCAGATGTGAAACGATCGCCAGATCCATGATCTCTTGGATATTGGAAGCGGCGACAAGCGCAAAGCCCGTATTGCGTGCGGCCATGACATCCGAATGGTCGCCGAAAATGGACAGGGACTGTGCGGCAAGCGAGCGGGCTGAGACGTGGAAAACGGTCGGCATCATTTCGCCGGCGATCTTGTGCATGTTGGGGAGCATCAGCATGAGGCCCTGTGAGGCGGTAAAAGTGGTCGTAAAGGCGCCTGCGGAAAGAGAGCCGTGGACCGCTCCGGCGGCGCCCGCTTCGGACTGCATCTCTATGATATCGACCACTTCGTTAAAAATATTCTTTCGTCCGTTGGCAGCCCATGCATCGGCGTATTCGCCCATATTCGATGAAGGGGTAATGGGATAGATCGCGGCAACATCGCTGAAAGCGTAGGCGACATGCGCGGCAGCGGTATTTCCGTCAATGGTTTGTTTCTTGAATTTACTCATGTTAGCTCCTGATATATTTTACGTTCAATTATCTTCCGGACAACTCAAAAGATACAATGAAATTGATGCGAGATAAAGGAAATTTTAAAAAATTCAATGTCGAACAAGTCACAGAGGTTTAAGTCGTTGGAAAGGATCTGTCATCATGATTATATTCAGTAAAAAAAGGAACGTGCATGAAACGGGAAATTGTTAAGGTGTGTCTTCTTCTGATATGTTCTGTAGCCGTTGGATTTGCTTCGGACGGGGTCCATGCGGATATTTTGGCAAAAACAACTCAAAGTTGGGACGGGAGTATTTTGGAAAAATACCCGAAAGGACAACCCGAGATCACGATCATGCGGATCACAGTTCCGCCCCGCACGGATCTTGTCTGGCACGAACATCCCGTGATCAATGCCGGGGTTTTGATCTCTGGCAAATTGACAGTGGTCACGGACAAGTCCGATACCTTGTATTTAAGTGCCGGCGATCCGATCGTGGAAGTTGTAAATACCTGGCATTACGGCCGGAACGAAGAAGATGAACC
>JAFGVT010000114.1 GCA_016937825.1 Fidelibacterota bacterium
CAAAAAAAGAAAAAACTTCCGGCAGGGTAAAAATTTTTATTTTTTTTGCTTTTTAAGTTGCGGAAAAACGGGAGGGATCCCGGTCCCTTTATGGCCTTTCAGACCGCCCAAATCCCTGCCGTCATTTCAAGGGACCCGGTCCCCGGGGCGGGGAACAACGATCATCCCGTCCCTTGACCCGTTTATGGCCGGGACAGACAAAATAATTTAATAAATAAAAATAATCATTGCTGATGTTTCCTTTTTTCCATTTATATTTGCGCGAAAATCAGGACATACCCTATGAATACTTTTTTCAAACCCAAGTTGTTCACGTTGCTGAAGGCCGGGATCGATAAAAAAACGATTTGGCAGGACGTGATGGCCGGTGTCGTCGTAGGCATCGTTGCGCTTCCCCTTGCGATCGCTTTTGCCGTTGCGTCGGGCGTGTCGCCCGAAAAGGGGATCATCACCGCGATCGTGGCCGGTTTCATCATATCCCTTTTGGGTGGCAGCCGTGTCCAGATCGGCGGCCCTACGGGCGCCTTTATTGTGATCGTTTACGGTATTGTTCAACAGTACGGGATTGACGGACTGATCATTTCCACCATGTTGGCAGGGCTTATCCTGATCATTTTCGGGGTGCTCAAACTGGGAACCTTGCTGAAGTATTTTCCCCATCCCCTGATCGTGGGGTTCACCGGCGGCATTGCGGTGGTGATATTTTCCACGCAGGTCAAGGATGCGCTGGGACTTGATATTGCCCGGGTCCCCGCGGAATTCATCGGCAAATGGCATATTTATTTTACGCATTTGAACAGCGTGAATCCCTTTGCGCTTGCGATCACCGCGGCCACGATCCTGATCGTGGTATTCTCAAAAAAGATCTTCGGGCGGATCCCGGGTTCATTTATCGCGATCCTTCTCTCTACGCTGGCAGTTCAGCTTCTTCATCTTCCGGTGACGACCATTGCCTCGTTTTTCGGTGAGATACCGTCCACGTTCACGTTCAATTTTCCCCATGTGGGGCTCAGTCAACTTCCCACATATCTGGTCCCCGCACTGACCATCGCCCTGCTCGGCGGGATCGAATCTCTTTTATCCGCCGTGGTTGCGGACGGAATGATCGGCGGAAAGCATCGTTCCAACACGGAACTGATCGCACAGGGAATTGCCAATATTGTCACGCCGCTCTTCGGCGGCATCCCCGCGACCGGTGCCATCGCACGGACCGCGACCAATGTCAAGAACGGCGGAAGAACGCCCCTTGCGGGGATCAGCCATTCCATCACCCTGCTTCTTATCATGCTGTTCTTCGGGAAATGGGCGCGCCTGATCCCGATGTCCTGTCTCGCGGGCATCCTGATCGTGGCCGCCTACACGATGAGCGAATGGCGCTCGTTCATTTCCATTCTGCGCGGGTCGCTCTTCGATTCCATCGTCATGCTGACCACGTTTTTCCTGACCGTGCTTCTGGATCTGACCATTGCCATCGAGGTCGGGGTGGTCCTCTCCGCCCTGCTGTTCATGAAGCGCATGTCCGACTTCTCCGAAAAACAGATCGAGCGTGCCGTTGACAGCGATGTGATCGACGATTATTCGAATATTCCCGATGACATCTCCATCTATGAGATCAGCGGACCCCTTTTCTTTGCTTCCGCTCGCACATATTCCCAGGTCATTGAGAATATCGGACTGAAAAGCAAGATCATGATCATCCGAATGCGGCATGTTTCTTTTGTGGATCATACCGGATTGCACAATCTCAGGGATACTGTCCGGATACTGAAACATCATGGTGTACTGGTCGTTCTTTCCGGGGTCAACAAGGAGGTCATGAAAGACTTCGACCGGGAATTCATCAGTGACATAATAGATAGAAGCAATATTTTCGGGTCCTTTGAAAAGGCCTTATCCCATGCAAAACGCATGCTCAAGGAAACGGAACATTCCGATAAGAGTTAAGGTCTCAGCCGTTTGTTGCGTTTCGCATCAATCTCTCCTTTTCTTTCCGTTTGGAAAGCTGTTTAGAAGGGACTAAATTTAGCGGATCCCAAAAACAGGACCGGTGACAGGATCTAAGATCAACCGCCCCTTAAACACCAAAGGCAAACAATGCCATGATCGTCATATTGTTTATCATCAGCATTTTCAGCGGCTTCCTCTCCGGCCTGCTGGGCTTCGGCGGCGCCATTGTCATGATCCCGCTCCTGCTGACCTTTCCTCCGCTCCTGGGGGCGGGCGAACTTTCCATGAAGGCCATCGCGGGCTTGTCCATGGTTCAGGTGTTTTTCGCTTCGCTTTCCGGAATGCTCATTCACCGGAAGAATAATTTCGTTCATGTCCCCACCTTGCTGTACATCGGCATTCCGATGGGCATCAGCGCCTTTGCGGGCTCTTATTTATCGCTTTACATGGAAAACCGCTTCGTCCTGATCCTCTTCACGGTCCTGGTCATCGTTTCCTTTATCCTCCTGTTCACGGACAAGTCGGACCATGATGCGAAAGAGATGGAGGATATCCGGACACAAAAGGCACTCTGCATCATTCTGGGGACGGCGACCGGACTTCTCTCCGGCATTGCGGGTGTCGGCGGCGCCATTATTCTGATCCCGGTCATGATCAGGGTCCTGAAGATCCCGACAAAGATCACGATCGGCACCAGCCTCGCCATTGTGTTTTTCGGCGCGTTTTTCGGATCCCTCGGAAAGATCCTGTCTTTTCAGGTGGAGTTCCTTCTGGTCTTGCCGGTCGTTCTCGGTTCTTTGATCGCAGCGCAATTCGGCGCGATGCTCAGCAAGGTCACGCCGCCGAAGGTGTTGAAGTACTTATTGATCGCGGTCCTGTTCGCCAGCATCGTTCAGGCCTTCATGAAAATCCTGCAGTGATCGCCGCCCTGCATAACGGACGATGCGATTTTTTCCGGTGTTTTTATTTTGACTTCTTCTTTCCGTTCGCATAGATCTTCAGCTGACGGGGCGTCAGGAAGACCCTCTGTCCGCATGCCGGGGACATCGCCCGGAATTCTTCATGGGAAAGATGGACGAGTATGGCTTTGTTTTCCTCATCGCTCATATCGATCCTGACGATGGGACCTGCAGTCCGGATCTTTTGGATCACGGCGGCGATCGGGGAACCCTTCGGCGGATTTTCAAGATGGATCTGAAAGTCATGAGGCCGGATCAGCAGGTTGGCGTCGGAAAGGTCGCCCCGTTCTTTCAGGCTGACCTGACCGGCCGCATTCTCGTCCACCCGCGCATGAAAAACATTGACCTCGCCCAGAAAGCGCATCACGAATTCGTTGGCGGGGTTATGAAAAACCTCTTCCGGCGTTCCGGTCTGCTCGATCCTGCCCTGATTCGTCAGGACGATACGGTCGGCGATCTCCAGAGCTTCCTCCTGGTCGTGCGTGACAAAGATGCTCGTAAAGTGAAGGCGTTCATGCAGATCGCGCAGCCATCTTCGCAGTTCCGTGCGCACCTTGGCGTCGAGCGCCCCGAAGGG
>JAFGVT010000020.1 GCA_016937825.1 Fidelibacterota bacterium
CACGGCGGCACCGCGCACAACGCGATCCCCCGCGACGCCGAAGCGCTGATCGCCCTTCCCACGGAAGCGGAAGAAAAAGCGGGGACCGTCCTTAAAGCCATGATCTCGACCTTTCAGAACGAATACAAAGGATTTGAAAAAACACTGTCCGGGAAACTGGGAAAAGCGCCCGGGGCGGCCCGGGCCATTGCACCCGCGCTCGCCGAACGCATTCTGCGCTTTATGATCGCCTACCCCAACGGCATCGAGGAACTGGACCCCTCCGTCTATCAGGGCGGACCCCTGCTGGCCGAAACGTCCAATAATTTTGCCGTCATCCGGACAGAGAACGACACCGTCCGCGTGCTTTCCAGCCAGCGCAGCCAGGTCATGTCCGCCCGGAACATGCTGACGCAAAAGATCGAAATGCTCGCGCATCTTGCGGGCGCCGAATATAAAAGCGGGAACGGATATTCTTCCTGGCAGCCCCGCTGGGATTCCCCCCTGCTGGCGACCGCGAAGTCCGTGTACGCGGCCATTTTCAACAAGGCGCCGGAGGTCAACGTGATCCACGGCGGACTGGAGTGCGGCGTGATCGGGGCAAAGCACGAGGGAATGGACATGATCTCTCTCGGCCCGACCATCGAGAACCCCCATTCGCCTGACGAACGCATGTACCTTCCTTCCGTCAGGAAGGTGTGGGACCTGCTGGCGGAACTCCTGAAAACACTGTAAGGCTAAAGAAGGAAACCTATGGCCCTGTCGCGCGACGAAGTGATCTATATTGCCGGACTTGCCCGGCTGACCCTGAGCGAGGAAGAGATCGCGCTTTATGCGAAACAGCTCAGTGACATTCTCGGATACATCGACCAGCTTAAAGAATTGAACGTGGACGAGGTCGAACCCATGAGCCACGTTCTGGACATCGTGAACGTGATGCGGGCGGACAAACACCTGCCTTCGCTGAGCCGGGAGGACGTGATGGCGATCGCCCCCGAACATGACGCTGAACATTTCAAGGTACCCCGGGTGGTAAAAGGATAAGGAGTTTTTCCATGGCATCAGAGAGCAAGACCCCGACAAATCCCCGCTATATTTTCGTGACCGGCGGCGTGATATCCGGTCTCGGCAAGGGCATTACCTCGGCTTCGATCGGCTACCTGCTCAAACAGGCGGGCTACCGGGTGACCATCCAGAAATTCGACCCCTATCTCAATGTGGACCCCGGGACCATGAGCCCGACCCAGCACGGAGAGGTGTACGTGACCGACGACGGCGCCGAGACCGACCTGGACCTGGGACACTACGAACGCTTTCTGGATACCAACATGTCCAAGATGAACAGCGCCACCGCCGGGCAGATCTACAGCTCCGTGCTCGAGGCCGAACGGCGCGGCGAATACCTGGGAACCACCGTCCAGATCATTCCGCATGTGACCAACGAGATCATGCGGCGTTTTTCCAATATTGCAAACAAAGACAGTTATGATATCGTCATTACCGAGGTCGGCGGCACGGTCGGCGACATTGAAAGCCTTTCCTTTCTTGAGGCCATCCGGCAGTTCGAGAACCAGCTGCATTATCACGAATACCTGAACGTCCATGTCACCCTCCTTCCCTACGTCGAATCCTCGGAAGAGATCAAGACCAAGCCGACCCAGCACTCCGTTCAGAAACTGCGGGAGATCGGACTTACCCCCGACATGATCATCTGCCGAAGCGGCAAGATCGGCATCGACGACGGCGCGCGGAAGAAGATCGCGCTCTTCTGCAACGTCCGTCCCGAAGCGGTCATCGACATGCCGGATGCGGAGACCATTTACGAGATCCCCCTGATGTTCAAAAAACAGGACGTCTACCTCACCATCGCAAAGCATCTCGAACTGGACAAGCTGCAGGACCCCGTCATGAAAGAACTGCGTTCCATGGTAAAGCGCATCAAGGACCCCAAATACAGCGTCAATGTCGGGATCGTGGGGAAATACGTCGGCATGAAAGATTCCTATAAAAGCATCACCGAATCCTTTATTCATGCGGGAGCCGAGAACAACACGCGGGTGAACCTTTTCTGGATCGAAGCGGAAGACCTGGAGAAGGACGGACCCCGGGAAGTGAGGAAGGTCCTCAAGAACCTTGACGGCATCCTGGTCCCGGGCGGTTTCGGCAAACGCGGCATCGAAGGGAAGATCCTTGCGGCGAAGTATGCGCGCGAAAAGAACATTCCCTATTTCGGCATCTGTCTGGGCATGCAGATCGCGGTGATCGAATATGCCCGGAACGTACTCGGGCTCAAAGAAGCTAACAGCACGGAATTCCGCGCGGACACGCCGGATCCCGTCATCGACCTGATGGAAGAACAGAAGAAGGTCACCAAGCTCGGCGGCACCATGCGGCTGGGCGCCTTCGATTGCGAACTGCTGCCCCGCAGCATCGTGGCGAAAGCCTACGGACTCAGCACGATATCCGAACGGCACCGTCACCGCTATGAGGTCAATAACCTGTACCGTGATAAGCTGGAAGCGGCCGGCCTGCGCATCGCGGGGATCAATAAAAAATACGATCTGGTGGAATGCGTGGAATTGCCGGGCCATCCCTGGTACGCCGGCGTGCAGTTCCATCCGGAACTGAAATCCCGCGTCGCAAAAGCACACCCCCTGTTCCGCGAATTCATTGCCGCGGTCCTGCGGGAAAAAGGAAAAAAATGACCCGGCCCGCCCCTGAACTCGAAGAGAAACTCCGTGCGATCAAACTGATCGCCACCGATGTGGACGGCGTGATGACCGACGGCTCGTTCTATATCGGGGCCGATATCGAAATGAAACGCTTCCATTCGAGCGACGGACTTGCCTTCGTCCTGCTCCGGCTTCTGGACTTTCCCGTCGCGGTCATTTCCGGAAGATTTTCCAAAGCCACGCTCACGCGGACCCGCGCCCTGCACATCCCCGACGACCTGGTCTTCCAGGACGGTTACGTCAAGACCCATGCCTTTGAAACGCTGAAAACGCGCTTCGGTCTTCAGGACCATGAGATCGCCTTCATCGGCGACGACCACATTGACGCCCCAGTCATGCGCCGTTGCGGCGCGGCCTTTGCCCCCGCCAACGCCATTCCCGAGATCAAAGCCCTGGCGGACCACGTGACCGCGGTGCCCGGCGGTTCCGGCGCCCTGCGGGAAATGGTCGACATGATCCTGACCGCCCAGGGACGCATGGAAGAGGCCCTGCAAAAACTCAACGGCCTCTACTGATAAGCCATGAAACGCCTTGCCATTATATTCACGCTCACGATCCTGCTGCTCTCCTGCTCAAAGACCGGCGATTACGGCACCTTTCCCCCGGGCCGCGTCCCGGACCAGGAAATATGGAACGCCGTGATCACCGTCACGCGCGCCGGCGAACCCACGACCCGCATTTACGCCGCGCATCTGGTGAAATACCAGGATACGCAGGACATGTTCATCCGCGACAGCATGCGCATCGATTTCTATAAGGACGGCAAGCACACCTCTTATCTGACCGCGGACAGCGGCCTTGTGAACGAAAAGAACGAGAATATCGTGGCGATCGGAAATGTCGTGATGGTTTCCGACAGCGGATTTACCGCTTATACCGACAGCCTTTTCTGGATCAACGACAGCAATAAAGTGTACACGAACAGCCGCATCCAGATCTTCTCTACCCGCGACACCCTCTACGGCACCGACTTCGTCAGCGACACCAAGTTCGAGAACTGGACCATCTTCAACCCTCTGGGCAAAACCTCGCGGCAGCTGGA
>JAFGVT010000115.1 GCA_016937825.1 Fidelibacterota bacterium
ATGTTTATTATTTATGTATACCACGTCACGTTTAGCAATTAATCTTAAAAAACGCTTGTAATTTAGCAGGTTAGTTCAATATATTATCGTCAAATTCCATAGCTTAAGGGAATTTTATTGATTATATTATCGTGTATAATTCAAAGGAGATATTATTTCACGACCTATGGCACAAGGACAAAAACAAAGAGAAGATTCGGTTAGAGTAAATGACGCCATCAAAGCCAATGAGGTGAGGCTCATCAGCAGCGACGGCAATTTAATAGGGATCGTCAGCATACGCGAGGCGCTTGACATAGCTGAAAAAAGCAATTTGGATCTGGTGGAGATATCCCCCAATGCAAATCCCCCCGTATGTAAGATCATAGATTATGGTAAGTATAACTATGAACAACAAAAGCGCGAGAAGATCAACAAGAAAAAACAACATGTGATCACCGTAAAAGAAGTCCGGTTTCGGCCTCACACCGATACCCACGACCTGGAAACGAAAGCACGCAAAATACGTGAATTCATCGTGGACGGTGACAAGGTTAAGATCTCCGTGATGTTCCGCGGACGTGAAATGGCCCATCAGGAAATGGGCATGGACACGCTGCAGAAGGTCATATCACTCCTTGAAGATGTTGTCAAGATCGAAAAAGAGCCCAAACAGGAAGGGCGCTATCTCACGGCCTATCTCGCCGCCAAAAAGTAAGGAGTCACGACACATGCCCAAGATGAAAACTAATCGCGGTGCGGCAAAACGGTTCAGAAAGACCGGCTCTGGCAGTCTGAAAAGAAAAAAAGCCTATGCAAGCCACATTTTGACGAAGAAAAGCACGAAGCGGAAACGCAATCTGCGTCAGCAGACGGGTATTTCTTCGGCAGACATGAAACGAGTAAAAGGGATGCTGGGACTTTAGTCCCGAGGCTTTAAAGGAGAAAAAACAATGCCAAGAGCAAACAGTTCAGTACCAAGACATCGCAGACACCGCAAGATCATCAAGCTTGCAAAAGGACAATTCGGCGCACGGCGCAAATTATATAAAACGGCAATCGAAGCAGTGGAACGCGGCTGGGTGTATGCCTATCGCGACCGGCGCCAGAAAAAACGCGATTTCCGCAGATTATGGATCACGCGCATTAATGCAGCAGTTCGGCAGCATGGATTGAGTTATTCACGCTTCATTCATTTACTGAATGAAAAGGGTGTGGAGATTAATCGTAAGCAGCTGAGTGATCTGGCCATTCATCAGCCGGAAGCATTTGCAAAATTGGTCGATACGGTCAAGAAATAATTTAGCTGACAGAATAATAACCATGCCCTTCCGGTTCTTGCCGGAACCCTTGGCAGTAAAATTGAAAAAAATTGCATTATGACCAAAGAAACCGTTATTGAAGTTCAGAAGCAGTTTGAAGAGGCGTTACGGAACGCCCGGGATCCCCGTTCCCTGGAAGAAGTCCGGAACGCTTTTCTGGGCCGCAAGGGAAAGATCGCGGGTCTGTTCTCCCTGATGGGGGAGATCCCTCCCGACATCCGGAAATCCGTCGGGCAAATGCTCAATGAACTCAAGGAAAATTTAAGCGGACAGCTTGAAAAGCGCGAAGCGGAAGTCGGATCGAAAAAAACAGCCGGAGAGTGGGTGGATTATTCACTCCCCGGATATGTCCTGCACAAAGGTTCCCGCCATCCCCTGACCCGTGCGGTGGATGACATGCTGTCGATCTTTCAGCGTCTTGGATTTGACATTGCCTACGGACCCGAGGTCGAGACGGACTGGTACAATTTCGAATCCCTGAACTTCCCCCCCGATCATCCCGCCCGTGACATGCAGGATACCTTTTACACGGAGGGCGGGGGCGTTCTGAGGACGCACACCTCCCCGGTTCAAACCCGCTACATGTCCGCGCATGAGCCTCCCGTACGGATCGTCGCCCCCGGGCGGGTGTTTCGCAATGAAGCGATCAGCGCGAGAAGCTATTGTCTCTTTCACCAGATCGAAGGCCTGTATGTCGACAAGGACATCACCTTTTCCGATCTGAAAGGCACGATAGAGCTTTTCTGCCGCATGTATTACGGAAAAGATGTAAAAATGAAATTCCGCACCAGTTTTTTTCCTTTTACGGAACCTTCGGCGGAAGTCGACATCTCATGTTTCCTTTGCGGGGGCAAAGGATGCCGCGTATGCAAACAGAGCGGGTGGCTGGAGGTCATGGGCTGCGGAATGGTGGACCCGAACGTTCTGAAAGCGGTCAATTACGACCCCGAAAAATATACCGGTTATGCCTTCGGCCTGGGCGTGGAGCGCATGCTGATGATGCGGCTCGGGATCAACGATATCCGGATCCTGTTTGAAAATGACGTGGAATTCTTACGACAGTTTTAGTTTTGGAAGTGAGCTATGATCGTTTCAATAGATTGGTTAAAAGATTATATCGATATCGACATTCCCCTGGAGGAACTGGCCGAAAAACTTACGGTTGCCGGCCTTGAATGCGTTCTGAAGGAAGCGGGAAAAAGCGTTCCCGCGGGCGTGGTCGTCGGCCGCGTTCTGGATAAAAAAGCGCATCCCGATGCCGATTCCCTGTCGGTTTGCACCGTTGATATCGGAAGCGGCGACCCGCTGAACATCGTCTGCGGTGCGCCCAATGTAGCAGCGGGACAGATCGTGCCCCTTGCGACGATCGGCACGTATTTACGTCCTGACTTTCAAATAAAAAAAGCCACACTGCGCGGTATCGAATCGCAGGGCATGATCTGCGCCGAGGACGAACTTGGACTTGGCAGCGATCACGCCGGCATCATGGTGTTATCGGACGACCATCAGGTGGGAGCGCCCTTCAGCGACTATTTCCCGTCCCATAAGGTTCTGGATATTGACATCACCGCCAACCGTCCCGACGCGATGTCGCACTGGGGCGTTGCGCGGGAAATAGCGGCGATCACCGGAAAGACGTTCCGGAGGGCGCCGGTCCGGCTTGAGGAAAAAGGGCCGGACATTCACAGCCTTGCCCGCGTTACCGTCGCCGCACCGGAGGGATGTCCGCGCTATACGGCGCGCGTCATTGAGGGCGTGCATATTGCACCGTCCCCCGCCTGGCTGCGGGAACGCCTTGAAGCCTGCGGTTTGCGGTCGATCAACAACGTGGTGGACGCCTCGAATTATGTTCTGATGGAAACGGGCCATCCCCTTCACACCTTCGATTTCGACAAGCTGGAAGGGAAGATGATCAATGTCCGTTTTGCCGTCGCGGGCGAAAAATTTGAAACGCTTGATCATAAAGAACGCGAATTAAGCGCAGACATGCTCCTGATCTGTGATGAAAAGAAACCCCTTGCGCTTGCCGGGATCATGGGCGGCACCCTGTCGGAAGTGGATGAACACACCGTCAGCGTCTTGATCGAAAGCGCCTATTTCGATCCGGCAACGATCCGGAAAGGCTCCAAACAGGAACAAATTTCCACCGACGCCTCCAAACGCTTCGAGCGGGGCACGGATCCCAACGGGACCCTGGCATATGCCCAGGACCGTCTGGCATCCCTGATCCTTGAATTGGCGGGCGGGACCCTGGCAAAAGGGCTGATCGATTTCTATCCGAATCCCGTTGACGCACGGGAAGTCACCCTGCACGCAGACTATGTCAAGGGGGTCACCGGCATCGGCATCACCATTCCGGAGTGCAGGCCGATCCTTACCGCGCTGGGCTTCGAGCC
>JAFGVT010000116.1 GCA_016937825.1 Fidelibacterota bacterium
GTCAATTCATCGTATCGGGAATCGGGTCAAATAAATTGAGTCAATCTCAACTTGTTTCAACCCGGCGGTGAACCGTAAAATACCGGTTCTTCCGCTATTGCAGACAGGGAGCCCTATTTTCCGCCGAACACATAACCGGCAGAGATGCTTAACACATGGTTGTTTGCCCGATAGCCGTTGTCCGTATTCGTTGAAATATTGGCCAACCCCATCGCGTAGGATACGCCGACCTGCACGGAGTTGATGATCACGCCGACACCGGCGTTAAAGCCAAGGTCAAATCTCTTTAAGTCGCCGTCCGGACCCCATTCTATGATCGAGTCATCGTCTATCGTTACGCCCAGAGCGCTGACAGTGCCTTCGCTGGTCCCGGCCAAACCAATACCGACGCAGGGTCCCGCAAGAGCATAGATCTTTGCATTGCCGTCACCCAGGGTGATCTTCGCATTCAGGGGGATATCCATATATAAAAGATCCATTCTTCCTTCGATCAAAACCAGGAATACTTCCTCGGAGTATATGAATCCCTTTGTTGAGAAAAGGAATCCCGTTTCAAATGACAACATATCAATCAGGGGAAATTCGGCCGTGGCACCGAGGTTAAATCCGGGATTCATTTTGAAATTATCGCTATAGCTCGTGTTGTCATCTTTTACCAGCATGGTGGATAAATTCAAGCCGGCTTTAATTCCGACCGTTTGAGCATAGGATACCGCAGCGGTTGCCGCGAAGGCAAGTATGATCAAGAGTTTGGTTATACTTTTCATGATGTTCTCCTTTTTCCGGTTCCTGTGGCTTTCCGGCTACGCCCCGTTTTTTAAAGTGGGTTCTGGCCGCCACTGTCATTGCTAATATTTTATTTTCATAAAATGCATAGCCTTGCTTGTTACTGAACCTTTTTACAAGGCACATATTTCTGTAGGTGTTTCAGTATTATCTGTTCAGGAATATTATAACACACTGTAATACAAAGAGATCATTTATACAACATAAATATAAATTATTATTATTTGTTTGTGATCGAGCAAAGCGGCCGCGGCTACAGGGACAGGTCGCTGATGTTCGCAGGTTTTTGAATTCCCACCCCCAAATTGAGTCAACCCAGGTTACGGTTTATCTCAAATGGGGTCATGTTTTTAAAGGAGTGCTTTCCGGGCATAGGCTATCGCATGCCGGGCGTGAGCGGGGACATGTGCCGCAGCCGCGGCATGCGCGGCGGCGCGGGCGGCGGCCATGGCTGCAGGATCTTTCGCCCCGCGGGCAGCGGCATTTGCAGAGAAAGCGGCTTTGCGCGCGTCCCCGCAAGAGATAATTCCCGCAGCCCAGTCGCGCGCTGCGGCAATGGCTCTGCGAGGCCGCTCATCCCGACTGACGGCTTCAAAAATATACAGCACCCGCTCCGCGTTTTCCGCGGCCTGAAGGACAAGCTGTTGGTGTTCGTTCAAAGGGATCTTTGTCATGGAAGGTCATCGCACCGTAGATCAATACGATCACTTACACATTGCCGGGTTCACTGCCCGGTTCATATATTTGAGGCTCTTCGTTTTTCAGGGAATCGCGGATCGTATCGCTGAGCCGCCATGCGTAGTCCAGTTCCTTGTCGCACATGAACAGACGCTTGTCCCCGCGCAGGCACTCCCGGAGGATCACTTCATACCCTTCGGCCGTGTTGGCGGTGAATTCACAGGTTGGACAAAAGGTCATCTTCACGGGCGCCAGAGCCACCTTTTCTCCCGGGAGGGTGGTGTTGATCGCTAGCTCCACATTCTGCAGGGGCTGTATATGAAGGGTTAACCTGTTGGGGGAAATGTCAAAACTGCAGAAAGGTGTGCAGGGCTCTTTTCGGAATTCGATATCGATAAAGGCTTCCCGTTTTTTCAGCATCTTTCCCGTCCTCAGGACGATCTCAGTGCCCTTCCAGCGCCGCGCTTTCGAGTAAAGGGACAAATCCACAAAGGTCTCGGTCCGGGACCCGGGATTGATTTGGTTGACTTCCTTCTGATACCCTCGGTACTGGCCGGTGCGGATCTCATTTCGGAAATAGAGTTTTTTGATGGCAACGGTCTTGGCTTTCCGGAATGCCGTTTCCCCGGGACGGGCGGGAGAGTTCATCAGGACAAGGGAAAGCGTCTGCAGGAGATGATTCTGGACCATGTCCTTGATCGCGCCGGATTGATCGTAATATCCGATCCGGTTCCCCACACCGAGTGCTTCATTTACTGCCACGGTGATGCGGGCGATCGACCGGGAGTTCCAGACACTTTCAAAAAGGGGGTTCGAAAAACGCGTACGAAGAATATTGTCAATGGTGCCTTTTGCAAGATAGTGGTCGGCACGGTAGATTTGGTCTTCCGAAAAAAAGGTCCGAAGTTCACGGTTCAGTTTTTTGAACGAAGCCCGGTCATTGCCGAAGGGCTTTTCTGCGATGATGCGCGTAAAGAAAGGTTCATCCCCGCGGCTGTCCTGGTGGATACTTTTAGCGATCTTTCCGAAAAGGCTGTAGCTTGTTGCCAGATAATAGATCCGTCCCGCAACGGGGGCAGTCTCGACCCCGCCGATCTTCAGCATAAGACCGTCAAGGGAACCGGGTGTCTCGATGTCGGCGATCATATAATGAATGGAAACCCGCGGATGCGCAGTCTGATCCGGTTGAAGGAATTCCCGGTAGCTTTCGTCTGTCAGGGGCTTTCTTCCAATGCCCAGGACGTTGAAAGATGTTTCGGGATCATGGTCGGCGATCGCCTGAATGGCGGGAATGAGCTTTCGCTTCGTCAGGTCACCCGTGCCGCCAAAGATGACCAAAGTATAATGTTTCATGTTATCCTCGCTGATCGGTCAGAAGGGTTAAGTCGCCGATGCTTTCAAGGACCTTCTCCGCGGGGCTTTTGTCGGTCGCGCCGTTCAAAAAATGATCCAGCGCCGGGCGTTTCCCGGCCCCCGAAAACACAATGATCCCGCAGCGTGTTCCCGATAAAAGGAGGGGGGTCGCGGTAAAGCGTTCAGACGGAGGTTTCGGGGAATCGTTAAAGGCGATAAAGGAGCTGTCTTCCGGATAGGATCGATCCGGAAAGATCCCCGCAACGTGATTGTCCTCTCCTGCGCTCAGGAGAGCGATGTCGAAGCGTCCGCCGAAGGCTTTAAGTTCCAACGTGTAGCGCCATGCCGCATCCGTGGGATCCGTTGAAGTATCGACCGGATGAATGTTCTCCGCCGAAATCTGTCCGCGCTCCAGCAAAGGATAGAGAAGTGTTTCATATGCCAGACGGTAATTGCTGAGGGGGTCGTCCGGCGCCACCCGGCGTTCATCCGCCCAGAAAAAGTGCGTTTGTTTCCATGCCGGCATGTCTCTTCCGGATAAAGCGGTATAAATGCCGGACACGCTTCGGCCACCGACCAAAGCAAGGACCACAGGTCCGCCGTAGCCGGCAAACTCCTCAAGCCGGGATGCTATCAGGCGCGCGCCGTAGCGTGAGAGCCGGGATATATTTGGAAAGGTTCTGATCGTCATGATCTTTCAACACCATGACCGCCGAACTCGTCCCGCATGACGGCAACGGCCTTTGTAGCGTAGGTTTTTATTTTATCCGAATCAAGGCGCACCCTGAAGCTTTGTTCGATCACGGGCATGGAGACGCCGTAAGCCTTTGCATCCTCCACCGCCCATTTGCCTTCTCCGCTGTTGGGGACATATCCGTCCACATCCGCCAGGCCGGGATGATGCCTCAGTCCGAGATGGGTCATTTCCATCAAGAAGGAGCGGATGATGCTGCCGTGATTCCAGACATCGGTAAGCCGGATCTGATCGGTTTCCGGGAAGGGGCCGTTCTGTATCAGGTCGAGCCCTTCGCCGATCGCCTGCATCATGCCGTACTCGATGGCGTTGTGCACCATCTTGACATAATGCCCCGCGCCGTACGGACCGAAATGTCCGTACCCGCCGGGAACGCACATGTCGCGGATCGCCGGTTCGATGCGCCGGAACTGTTCCTCCGGGCCGCCGGCCATCATGCAGTAGCCGGTCTCCGCGGCGGCCAGTCCTCCGGAGACGCCGACATCCAGATAATGGATCCCCGACGCTTGCAGTTCCTTCGCGCGCCGGATCGTTTCCCGGTAATTGCTGTTCCCGCCGTCGATAAGCAGGTCGCCGGCATCCAGGAGCCGGACCAGCGTTCCGATGGTTGCATCCACGGCCGGATGCGGGATCATCATCCAAACGATACGCGGCGTCTCCAGTTGTTTCACCAGATCCTCAAAAGAGGCAGCGGGGATGGCCCCGTGCTCGCGGCTGATCTTCCGGACCGGTTCGGGCGAGCGGTTAAAGACCACGACCTCATGCCCTTTGGCCAGCAGCTGCCGGACCATGTAATATCCCATCTTTCCCAATCCGATGAACCCGATCTTCATAGTCGCTCCTTTTTATTGCTTGCCCGGCCGCGGTCTGTCTGCCGTGAAAGCCGGATCATCCTAAATTCATAAGATCCGATAATGTTTCAATTATTTCAAGAGGTGCCGTTCCGGCCGGGATTATTTTTCGAAAGAGTAAGAGATCCTGTCCCGGTAATGTTCGAACAGGTCCCCGGAATGGGCGGGGCAAGTGCAAGACGGGTCTTCCGGGGTCCGGCAAGCCTTCACCTTTCGAAGATCCTCTTTCCAGACCGGGAGGTCTGCCGCGTACAGGGCGTGTTCGTAGGAACCGTCGCTGATATATTCGGTCAATTCGCCGAACCAGCGGCTACGGCAATGCCGGCAGCGCCACCACTGAGAAGTATAGACCTTGATCCCGTCGGCGCTTTCCGAAACCAGACGCCGGACCA
>JAFGVT010000117.1 GCA_016937825.1 Fidelibacterota bacterium
CGAAAAGGAGATCGCGGACTATTTTGAAGCCGTTCTGGAACACTATCGCGACCCCAAACAGGTCAACAACTGGGTCCGCAACGAGGTTCTGCGGATCGCCTCCGAAACCGGGAACGGCCTGAGCGGATCTCCGGTCTCTCCCGCAGCGCTTGCCGAACTGCTGCTTATTCTGGATAAAAAAGAGATCACCCCGCAGACCGCCAAGACCGTCCTGGATGACATGGCCGCGAGCGGAAAATCCGCCGCCCTGATCATCGAGGAAAAGGGGCTGAAACAGATCTCCGATTCCGGGGAGCTGGAAGCCCTGATCGATACGATCCTCGCGGAGAACGTCGCGGAGGTGGCACGCTACCGCAGCGGCGAGACCAAGCTGCTCGCCTTCTTTATCGGGCTCGTCATGCGGGCAACGAAAGGACAGGCGGATCAGTCCCTGAGCCGGGATATTCTGACCGCCAAACTGGAGTCATAATGCACGCTCTGCTCTGCCTCGATATCGGGAACACTCATGCGGTCCTTGCCGTCCTCCGCAAGGACACCTTGCTGAAAGAGATCCGCATTCCCAGCTCTCCCCTGTTGGACCTTTCCGAATATGTCATGGCGATAGAACGCGTTTTGGCGGAGGCCGGGCCGGCGGAGTGCAAAGGGTCCGTCATTTCCTCGGTCGTTCCGCGCCTGACCGCGCCGTACACGCAGGCCATCCGTGATGTGCTGCACCATACCCCCCTGATCGTGGACCATACCCTGCCCATCGATCTGAAGATACGTTATGACGATCCGTCCGAAGTCGGCGCGGACCGGATCTGCAACGCCGTCGGGGCGCTCGAACGCTATTCCGCCCCGCTGATCGTGGTGGATATGGGCACGGCGACGACCTTTGACGTGGTCAGTGCGGACCGGGAGTACCTGGGCGGCGTGATCATGCCGGGACTTGAGACCGCCGGGCGCGACCTGTTCAAACGCGCGGCGCGCCTGCCCCGGGTCAGCTTCGATTTCCCGGAAAAGGTCATCGGCA
Source organism: Fidelibacterota bacterium (assembly GCA_016937825.1). Classification (GTDB taxonomy): domain Bacteria; phylum Fidelibacterota; class Fidelibacteria; order Fidelibacterales; family Fidelibacteraceae; genus M50B103. The sequence continues at coordinate 1,013 of JAFGVT010000117.1, forward strand.
CCCGGACGCGCGAAAGCCTGCAGTCCGGATTAATGTGGGGAACCGTTGACCAGATCGACGGGTTAATACAGCGTATCTGCGACGAATGGAAAGCGCCCGGCGTCACGATCGTCGCCACGGGCGGCCTGGCCGGGATCATCGCACCCCATTCACGCTACATTCAGCATGTCGACAAGGCCCTGACCCTGTTCGGCATGAAATACATCTATGAGCAGGTGACGGGAGCAAGCATATGAAACGTTTTACCCTCATCCTTTTCCTGACGCTGCACTGTCTGTCCGCGGCATCCTATACCTCCATGGGCCAGGTCCGGCGCATCAGCGGCGTCGACCTTCGCATGACCGATTACGGGTCCGCGCTCGGCGGCATCCTGCAGTGGCGTCTGCTGAACAACCTTCATGCCGGGGTGCAGGCGAACTGGACGTTCGTCTCCAGCGGAAAGGAATACACGCTGACGGACCCCTATACGGGTTACACCTATAAACTGAACACGATCCACCTGGATTTTGTCAAAGCCGGTCTGTTCGTAAAAAAACATTTCTTTACCGGACAGCTGGCCAACACCTTTGCTCCCTATGTCTCCCTACAGGCGGGACCGGTCCTGGCCATCGACACCGACAACGACCCCTGGGCGACGATCTCCCGCTACGAGGACGCCCTCTTTTATCTCGGATTTTACACCCACTTTCATTTCGGGATCGACTTCATGATGGAGAAAGGGTCCTCCCTTTCGGTCGCCGTCGGATATGAGCTGAACCGTTTCAACCGCGCCGTCGATGAAGAATTCCTGAAAGACGCCTGGAACGGGGCCGCGCTGATCCTGAATTACGGGAAATACTTCTAATGGCGCACGAACAATTCTTTTTTTCTCAGCACATTCAGGAAGACCGTATCCTTATTGAGGGAGGAGAACATCTGCACCTGTCCCGGGTCCTGCGCAAGAACTCCGGGGACCGGATCTGGATCGCGGACGGGAACGGCACGGCCTATCATGCGGAGATCACAAGTATCGGCAAAGAATCCTCTTTCTGCCGGATACTGGAACGCCATGAGGGTTTCGGGGAACCCGCGAACCGGGTGTCCCTGGCCGTGGGCATCATCAAGCCCGCGCACTGGGAGATCCTGCTGGAAAAGGCCGTGGAACTCGGCGTCCATGAGATCTACCCCCTGATCACCCGCTATACCGTCGTTCCCTCGCTCAAGCGCGAACGCTGCGAAAAGATCGTATTGGCCGCCATGAAACAGTGCGGCCGCTCCCGGCTCCCCCGCCTGCACGATCCGCTCCCCTTTACGGGCCTTCTGTCGGCCAAAAGGACCGGGACCGTCTGCCTCTGCGACAACCAGGAGGACTATCCCGCCTTAGATACCGGAAAAGAGAATGCGGAGTATCTTGTGCTGGTCGGACCGGAAGGCGGTTTCAGCACGGAAGAGCTTGCCCTCGCGATTGCGGCAGGCGCCAAGCCCGTACTACTCTCCAACCGCCGCCTGCGCACGGAAACTGCCTGCATGGCGGCCCTGTCACGTCTTGTCGTATAAAGGAATCCCATGGTCAAGATCAACTTTTCCGCCTGTTTGCTTCTGATCGCGTTTCTTTTTTCCTCCTGCCAGCCGGCCGGAAGGAATATCAGCCCCCTGAACGATTACGGCCACTGGCACGAGCGCATGGTCCTGTTCATCCACGAAAAGGACAGCATCCGCGACGGGTCCCTCATCTTTTTCGGCAATTCCATTACCGAAGGATTTGATCTGAAGACGTATTTCCCCGAAATGAACACCGTGAACCGGGGGATCGTCTCCGATCATATCGACGGCCTGATCGAACGAATGGACGTGTGTCTGGGCACGGCCGGCCATGCAAAACTTTTTATTCTGATCGGCATCAACGATATCGGAGCCGGAAGGACCGAAAAAGAAATTAAATACCTCTATCGCACGATGGTCCGGCGCATCGCTGAAGACTACGACTATGACGTTTACCTGCATTCCATTCTTCCGACCTCTGTCCGCCGGAAACACCTTTCAGCCGAATTGATCAAAGACCTGAACGTCTATATCGAGAAACTGGCGAAACGTTTCGGCATGACCTACGTGAACCTCTATCCCCTCTTCAAGGCCGCCGATTCGGACTACGCCAACGAGGCGCTGTTCCGGGACGGACTTCATCCCAACGCCGCAGGATACGCCCTCTGGGCGGAGCATCTGCGGACAATCATAAAGTAATTATTCTTGCCGACGAAGCAGTCATCCTGC
>JAFGVT010000118.1 GCA_016937825.1 Fidelibacterota bacterium
GCCCGGGAAATGAGAAGTTCGGATTCCGAACTGTAGTTGATAATGTCAATGTTCTCACCGCTGAGCTCTTTGACGATCGCCTTGATGCGGCTTCCCTTGATACCCACGCAGGCGCCCACGGCATCGATGCGCTTGTCATTGGATTCAACAATGATCTTGCTGCGTTTGCCGGGGACGCGCGCGATCGAACGGATCTCGACGATCCCGTCGAAGATCTCGGGGACTTCGAGTTCGAAAAGGCGGCGCAGGAAAGAATCGTCCGCACGGGTGATAATGATCTCGGGACCGCGGGTTGTCATGCGGACTTCCTTGATGATCGCCTTGATCGCGTCGCCGCGATAATAGTGCTCTGTGGGGATCTGTTCGCTGCGGGGCATTTTAAGTTCTGTTTTATCGATATTGACATATACCGCGTCATTCCGGCGGATCTGATGGATATTGCCCATAATGATCTCACCCACGCGGGTCTGGTATTCTTCAAAGACCTGGTTGCGTTCAACCTCGCGAATCTTTTGCCCCAGGACCTGTTTCGCGGCGGAGATCATCCTGCGTCCGAAGATCATGGGATCGATCACTTTCACCACCACTTCTCCGACTTCGGGATCATCCACGTCCGGAAGTTTCCGCGCTTCGGAAATGGGGATCTCGACGACGTCGTCATCCAGTTCCTCATCCTCGACCACGACCAGTTCCTGATAGATCTCGATCTCGCCTTTATCGGGATTGACGATGACATCAAAGTTGTCCACTTCACCGTATTTCTTTTTGATAATGGTATCAAAGACCTTGACGATGATCTCGCCGACCTCGGAACGGTTGATACCTTTTTCCTTGGCTAAGCTGGCAAATGCTTCAATGAGGTTTTTGCTGTCCAATTGTATATCTCCTACTTTACCATTTTAATCTGATCCCGGCATGTTTGACTTTATCCATGGGGATCACGCGTATTATTTTTTCTTTTTTTTCCGTAACTTCAAGCTTCAGCATCGTATCGTCCGCTTCAAGGATCGTCCCTGTGAGCGGATCTTTGCGGTCGTCGCAGCTGTGAAAGAGCTCGATCTCGCGGCCGGTATTTTTGCGGAAGTGGCGCGGCAGGGTCAGCGGGGCGTCCACACCCGGCGAACTTACCTCGAGGCTGTAGCGCTCGGCATAGCCTTCGTCATAGCGGGGATCCTGAAGGATGTTCCGCGTGATCCTGACCAGGATCTCCGAAGTAATGCCTTCTTCCGTATCGCATATCACCTTGATGGTGCCGCCGGTTTCGGACATTTTTATGTCCTCGGCAACGGCGCCCGAAGCTTCCACGATGTCTTTGATAAGTGATTCCATTTCACTCATTTTCAATGTCCTCTAAAAACGAAAAGTGGGATTTTTCCCACTTTCGCGCCTAATATATGCATTCAGGGTTCTTTGTGCAACCTTTTTTTGTACTTAGCGCATTATAAATGCTGACAATAAAAAGCTTTGGGGCAAAATGAAAAGGCGGCACCCGCGCCGCCTTTCCTGCCGAACTTGGTTCGACTATCTTTTTGCCAGGACGCTCACCCGGTTGCGTTCGATCTCGTCCAGATCCAGAGAGGCAAGGTAATTGACCGCGGCATCGCGTTTTTTCGCGTCGCCGCCTTCCAGATACGCTTCTCCGGCGCGGATCCCCAGAGCGAGCTTGTCGCTCTTTGAAAGGGCGAACTTCGCCGCCTTCAGGTAATAATCACCGGCCGTCAGGGCGTCGCCGCTGCGGTAATGGGTCGTTCCGATCAGCTGGCATGCGCTTGATTTCAAGGCATTGTCCTTCAGGTCGCTGGATATAAATTCCTTGAAGTAATCAAGGGTCTCTTCTTCGGGGCGCTGCAATTCCTGTGAAAGCAGTCCGAGGTAATAGTTGGCGCGTTTTCCCCAGTCGGTATTCCCGTACTGGCCCGCAAGCAGAAGGAACTGGTCTTCGGCCGCCGGGAGATTCCGTTTGCCGAATTCGTCCATGGCGATGCCGAAATAGCCGGCGGCGCTGACATTCTGCTGGTTCCGGTATCCCTTGATGCCGAAAAAGCCGATCAGCACAGCGGCAAGGACGATCCCCGCGATGAGCAAGGTCTTCCGGTTCTTCTGAAAAAACCCGATCACATGAGCGACTTCTTCGAAAAAGGGGTCTTCGTGCAATTCTTTCTTGGATAAATGTTTCTGTGTCATTTCCAGCCTTTCGTAATTGTCAATTCGTTTCGTACCCCCGGCCCGATTCGAACGGGCGGCCTCAGGTTTAGGAAACCTGCGCTCTATCCGTCTGAGCTACAGGGGCTCTGATCAGTCGCAATTATACCGAATTCGCAAAACGTTTACAAACTCTTTTTATGAATTCCGCGCCCGTGATCTGCGAAGCAGGGCACCCTGCGGTGACCGGCGGTATTTCCTCTGTGGATGCGGCTTTCCCGGGTTATTTCAGATACTTTACCTTCTCTTTGCCTTCGTCGATATTGACCTTGCGCAGCAGCAGGCCGCCGATGACGAACAGAATGAGTACCGAAAGCACGCTGAAGCGGATCCCCATGTTCTCCAGATGCAGGTTCCCGATATGCAAGTCTCCTGCATTCCGTGTCAGCAATCCGACAACGCCCATGAGGCTGGGCCCGATCACGGCCGCAAATTTCCCAAGCAGATTGAAAAAGCCGTAGAACTCCGCCGATTTGTTTTCCGGGATGATCCGGGAGTAGAGGCTCCGGCTGATCGCCTGAATGCCGCCCTGGAACATCCCGATCGCAACGGCAAGCGCGTAGAAATGCCACACCTGACTCATAAAGAACCCGACCATGGTGATCAGGGAATAGGCGGCGATGCCGACGAACAGGGATTGCTTGGCGCCGATCTTCTTTGCCAGCAGGCTGTAGAGCAGCGAACCGAAAAAGGCCACGAACTGGGTGATCAGCAAGGCCACGATCAGGGCGCCCGCGGGAAATCCGAGTGCGGTCCCGATCGAGATCGCCATGCGGATGATCGTGTCCACCCCGTCGATATAGAACCAGTATGCCAGCAGGAACATCCCGACCACCTTGAGATGCCGGATCTCTTTGAAGGTCTCGATCAGCTGAAGCCAGCCGGCTTTAACGGCCTTGAATAATCCGGATTCAACCGTTCCTTCGTATTTCGGCTCTTTCACGAACAGGAACACGGGGATGGAGAAGACCGCCCACCAGACCGCCACGCTCAGGAATGACAGACGAATGGCCATGGTGTCGCTCGGGATCCCGAACATCTCCGGTTTGAGATACATCATCACGTTGACGAGGAAAAGCAGTCCTCCCCCGATATAGCCCATGGCAAATCCCAGCGAAGAGACGAAATCGATCTTTTTCTCCGATGCAACGCCCGGCAGCAGGGAATCGTAAAATATATTGGCGCCGGAAAAACCCACGGTCGCAAGGACATACATCAGCGCGGCGATCTGCCACTGCCCCTGATGCACCATGAACAGGGCTCCGGTCATGACCACACCCAAAAAGGCAAAGGTCATTAAGAATTTCTTTTTTGCCGTTCCTTTGTCCGCGATCGCTCCCAGGAACGGGGCGATCAGGGCAACGATCAGCGAAGCGATCGAATTGGAGAAGCCAAGGCGTGCGGTGGTATCCACATTCGCCACATTGGCGCTCCAGTACTTTGAAAAGAAGATGGGGAAAAATCCCGCCATGACCGTTGTGGCAAATGCAGAGTTTGCCCAGTCATACATTGCCCACGACCAAATGGACTTCTTTTGATCCTTCATTACTTTCCCTCCATGTTGATTAAAGCTGATTCAAGCTGTGTTCTGCAAGCGGAACATAGCTTAATGTACCATGATTGTTGCAGCTTTCATACCAAATTATCC
>JAFGVT010000021.1 GCA_016937825.1 Fidelibacterota bacterium
CGGGTCGGTGAAACCTCAAAGGTCTTCGAAGCGCTCGGCGAGGGAACGTCGGGCGTTACCCAAACGGTCAATTCCTGCAAACTTGACGAATGCATCGATATCTGCGTCAAGGAGATCGATTGGTACAACAAACGCGACAGGAAGATCCGCAACGGCGAAAAGGTACGGGGCGTCGGACTGTCCGTTGCCATGCAGGGTTCGGCCATTCCGCTGATCGACATGGCGGCGGCCTATATCAAAATGAACGAGGACGGATCCTTTAACATGAATATCGGGGCGACCGATATCGGCACCGGCTCGGACACGATCCTGTCGCAGATCGCGGCGGAAGTTTTGAACGTGCCGCTGGAAATGATCATCCCCTATTCCTCCGATACGGACCGCACACCGTTCGATGTGGGCGCGTATGCCTCGTCGACCACCTACCTGTCCGGCCGCGCGGTTAAAAAATGCGCCGAAAAGGTGAAAGATCAGATCATGAAGGTCGCCGCGGAGATGATGGGCTCGGATCCTGAAAACCTGACCCTTGAACCGTCGGAAGTCTGCGATAAGAAACAAAATAAAACCATCGGATACAACGATATTTGCTGCTATGCCCTCTATACCAAAAACCAATTCCAGATCCAGGCGGAGGCCTCGGAAGTGGTTGAACAATCGCCGCCGCCCTTTATGGCCCAGGCCGCAGAAGTGGAAGTGGACACCCGGACCGGAGAGATAAGGGTGCTGGAATTCGTTTCCGCGGTCGATTGCGGGCAGGCGATCAATCCGCAGCTGGCGGAAGGCCAGGTCGAGGGCGCCGCGGTCAACGGGATCTCCTATGCTCTGACGGAAGGGTATGTCTTTTCCGATAAGGGCGTCCTGCTGAACAAAAATTTCAGATCCTACAAGATCGCCACGGCGGCCGATATTCCCCGGATGAAAACCTTTGTGGTCGAATCGCATGAGGCATCGGGTCCCTTCGGAGCGAAATCCGTTTCCGAGATCGGGATCAACGGTCCCATGCCGGCGATCGCGAACGCCATTTATGACGCGGTCGGCGTCCGCCTGTTTGAAGCACCCTTCACGCCCGAAAAAATATTCAGGGCACTGGAGTCCGCCGGAAAGAAATGATCATCAAAAACGGAAAGATCGCATTACCCGGCCGTAATGACCTTGCTTCCCTTGATATAGAAATAGATCAAGGGAAAATTGTCTGTATCGGTGAAAATCTGCAGGGTCCGGACTGCCTGGACGCTTCCGGTCTTCAGGTCTTTCCGGGTGCCATCGATCCGCACGTGCACTTTAATGAACCCGGGTATACGGACCGCGAGGATTTTTACCACGGCAGCTGCGCGGCGGCGTCCGGCGGCGTTACGACCGTGATCGACATGCCCTGCACCTCGGTGCCGCCGGTGACCTCCCTGGAAAATTTCCGCGAAAAACTGAAGGCGGTAAAGGACCGGTCCCTGATCGATTTTGCCTTTTTCGGAGGTGTTTCCGGTCAAAGCTATGCGGCGGGTTATGAAGCGGCCATGACGGACCTGGCACCCTTCGTTGCCGGATTCAAGACCTATTTTATTTCCGGCATGCCGGGGTTTCACCGCCTGACGCCGGATCGGCTCACCCGTGTCCTTGAAGCGGCAAAGCGCTGCGGACGTCCCGTCCTGCTGCATGCGGAGGACTACGATATCGTCACAGAGAAAACACGCGAACAAAGCGCCGAGGGGGATGCGTGGATCAATTATTACCGCTCGCGGCCGGAATGCGCGGAGACCGAAGCGGTCCGCAAGGCCCTTGCCTCGGCGCGGCAAACCGGTGCGCAACTGCATATTGTGCACATCGGGACCGGTGAGGCCGCCCTCCTTCTGAAAGACGAAGCGAATGTCAGCGGCGAGACCGCCCCGCATTATCTGGAATTCAGCTTCAGGGACTTTGAGGAATTAAAGGGATCCTTAAAGACCACCCCGGTCGTTAAAAGCCCCGGCGAATCGGAGATCCTGTGGAAATGCCTGGAAGAAGGCCTTCTTGATTTTGCCGCCTCCGACCACGCGCCCGCACCGGCCGCACAAAAGAACACCGGTTCCGTCTGGACCGATTATTCGGGGATCCCGGGCAGCGGCACGCTTTTCCCCTATCTCTACTCGGAAGGGTTCGTCAAACGGCGGATCCCGCCGGCGCGTTTTTTGAAGATCGTTTCAGAGAACGCCGCCAAACGCTACGGATTTTGGGACAGAAAAGGCTCGATCGAAACGGGCAAAGATGCGGACCTCGTCCTGGTCGATCCGAACCGGACCTGGCAGATCAAGGGACGTGAGTTCCTTTCCAAAGGCAAGACAACCCCCTTTGAGAACAGGGTCCTGAAGGGACGGGTCAGTAAAACCCTGGTTCGCGGCACGGTCGTTTATGACGTCTTTCGCGGCATCGTTGAACGACCCGGATACGGACAATTTTTGAAACCGCATTTTTCCGGGGAGCGGGCATGAAAGGATCCGGCATGACAAATAACACGCGGCAGGAAGCGCAGCATTTTATCCTGATCAACGGCGTCATTACCGACGGGCTTTCGTTTGTCCTGGAGAACGGCGCGCTCGAGATCCGCAGCGGGAAAATAGTCCGGATCGGGACGAGCGCCGATTTTTCGGGAGAGAAAACAAAAAAGATCGACCTTGGCGGACGGCTTGTTCTGCCGGGGCTGGTCAATCCGCACCACCACCTGTATTCCGCTTTGGCGACAGGACTGGCTCCCACAGGCCCCACGGGGGATTTTCAACAGATATTGGAGAACCTTTGGTGGCATCTGGATAAAAGCCTGGATGAAGAAAGCATTTATTATTCCGCAATGCAGGGCTTAATGCAGTCCGTTCGTTACGGCGTCACCACGGTTGTCGACCATCATGCCTCCATGAGTGCCGTCGGCGGAAGCCTGAATATTATCAAAAAAGCATATGAAACGGTCGGGATCAAAGGTCTGCTGTGTTACGAGATATCCGACAGAATGGGCGAAGCCGCCCTGCAGTCCCAGATCGACGAGAACATCAAATTCTGGACCGACACCCGGGATAATGACCGCATACAAGGACTCCTCGGTCTGCACGCCAACTTTACGCTCGGCGAGAAGAGCATGGAAAAGATCGCCAAACAGAAGCCCACGGATCTGCCCGTTCACATCCACTGCGGCGAGGATGCCGCCGATCTGCGCTATTGCCGTGATCTGGGCTACGAAGGTCCGGTGCACCGCCTGAAGGCGTTCGGACTTCTTTCGAAGGATTCGCTCCTGGCGCATTGTATCCACCTGTCGGAAGCCGACCATCGCCTCCTGAAAGAAAGCCGCGCGTGGGTGATCTCCAATCCGGAATCCAATGCGAACAACCGGGTCGGCGTGATGGATCTGAACAAAATACCCAAGTACCTTCTTGGCACCGACGGAATGACCGGCAATATTCTCGGAACCATGCGCTCCCATTTTTTACTCAGGAACGGGAAGGTCGATCATGCGCCCGAGATCCTGTTCGCGTATCCCGCAGAGATGCTCCGGCGCTGTTTCCCGGAAAGCGGAACCCTTCGGGAAGGCGGCAGCGCCGACCTCGCCGTATGCAATTACCGCCCCGTAACGCCGGTGTCGCCGGAAAATCTGTTCTATCATCTGATGTTCGGCGTACAGGGGAAGGAAATGTTCATGACACTCGCTGAAGGAAAGATCCTGTTCAGCGAGAACACCTTCCACACCCTGGACGAGGTGCGGATAAACCGCGAGATCCGTTCGGCGGTCAAAAGACTTTACGGGAGATATCATGCCTGACACCCTGTACCCCCTGACGATCAGACAGCTTGTGACGCAAGCGCTTTTCTCGCTGAAACAGGGGCATCTTTTCGACATTTATAAAAACCTGTTCTTCAACCCGGCGGACAAACCGCAGCTGCAATCCTCCGTTTTTAACCAAAAGCTGGAAACCCCGATCGGACTGGCCGCAGGTCCGCACACCCAGATGGCGCAGAACATCGTCGCCGGCTGGCTCTGCGGTGCGCGCTATATCGAATTGAAGACCGTCCAGACCCTGGACGAGATCACCGTGTCCAAGCCATGCATTGATATCGCCGACGAAGGCTACAATTGCGAGTGGTCCCAGGAACTGAAGATCCGCCAGTCCTATGAAGAGTATCTGAAGGCATGGATCCTTATCCATATCCTCCGGCATGAACTGAAATTCCCGCCGGAATTCAGCACCGTGTTCAACATGAGCGTCGGTTACGACATGAACGGCATTCTGCAGGACAACGTGCAGGAGTTTTTCAGTAAGATGCGCGACTGCTTCCATGAAAAGAACGACATGATCCGTGCGATCCGCGACATCTATCCGGCTATTGACGATATAGCCATTCCCGACAGAATATCCGACAACATCACCCTCTCCACCATGCACGGCTGTCCCCCCGACGAGATCGGGAAGATCGGACACTATCTGCTGACGGAGAAAAAACTGCATACTTTCATCAAGCTGAACCCGACCCTGCTGGGCAAGAACAATATCACCGCCATTCTTAACGACCTGGGCTATGAGACCCTCGTTCCCGATGCCGCATTCGAACACGATATACGTTTCGACGACGCCTGTTCGCTGATCGGAAGGTTGCAAAAAACCGCGGACAAGGAAAAGCGGTTCTTCGGGATCAAGCTGACCAACACCCTGGAATCCGTGAACCA
>JAFGVT010000022.1 GCA_016937825.1 Fidelibacterota bacterium
ATGTCGTCGCAGCGCACCAGAAGGGTCGCGGGGTCTGTCTCCGCCGGCAGAACGGCAAAGACAAAAAGAAACAGCAGTGCGGGCAGTATTTTTTTCATTTTCTCATCTCCGTATTTTTCATTGCGTCATCGTTCATATTAGAGCTGATATTTTTTCTTTAAACTGTCGCAGACGGCTTCGTCGAGAAAAACCTTGAAGAGGATCTTGTCTTCAACAAAGGTGCTTTCCAGGATCTCGCCATAGCGGTTAAGATCGGCGATCAGTTTCCCTTCATCGGGTTCAACGTAAAAATGGTGCACATAGGCGCTCTCGTCGATCCGGCTGCGGATCGCTTGCGTCAGCTTGTCGAGTCCGATCCCGCGTTCGGCCGAAATGCAGAAGGCTTCGGGGTAAGTGCGTTTGACGAATTTCACGTTCTCGGCGCTTTCAAGCTTGTCGGTTTTGTTGAATACGGTGATAAAGCGTTTTTCGGGTATGTCGAATTCTTTCAGCACGTCGTCGATGGTCTTCATGTGTTCGGAAAAATTCTCATCGGAAATATCGATCACCTTTAGCAGCAGGTCGGCGGTCTCGGCCTCGCGCAGGGTGCTGCGGAAGGACGCGACCAGCTGATGGGGCAGTTTCTGTATGAAGCCGACCGTGTCGCTCAGATAAATGGTATGGGTCTTGTCCAGCTGGACCCGGCGCACGGTCGTGTCCAGGGTTTTGAACAGCTGATCCTCCACTTCAACGCTGGATCCCGCCAGCCGGTTCATTAGGGTGGATTTCCCGGCGTTGGTGTATCCGACCAGCGCGACGTTGAACCGCACCGACCGCGATTTGCGTTTTGTGTCCAGCTGGGTGGATATTTTTTCAAGGTCCGCTTTCAGTTTTTTGATGCGTTCGCGGAGCAGGCGGCGGTCGATTTCGATCTGGGTCTCGCCGGGGCCGCCCCGTGCTCCGATACCGCCGACCTGCCGTTCAAGATGCGTCCATTGCCGTGTCAGGCGGGGCAGCAGGTATTCGGCTTCCGCCAGCCGGACCTGGGTTTTGGCTTCGCGTGTTTTTGCATGGATGGTAAATATGTCCAGGATGAGCGCACTGCGGTCGATGATCTTGATGTCGGGCATTTCTTTTTCTATGTTCTTTTGCTGGGCGGGGGTCAGTTCGTCGTCGAAGATGATCACGTCCGCTTCCTGCTCTTCGGCCAGCAGGCGAAGCTCCTCGAGTTTTCCGGTGCCGAGATAATGCACCGGGTGCATGCCTTCCCTCGACTGGATCAGGGTGTCAATAACGACCGCTCCGGCGGTTTCGGCCAGGCGTTCCAGCTCTTCCAGGGAATGTTCCGTGTGTTCGGCCTTTCCGGGCAATGCCACGGCGCACAGGATCGCGCGCTCGGGATCGCGTCTGATTTGGTTTGTCATGAGAGGGTCTTTTCTCCTTTTCGTAACAGCATCATTTCTAACATAATAAAAATTGCCGCCAAACAATAAAACAATGTTTGCGCATTTCGACCCTTAACGGCGCGGTCGATATCCCGGAAGGTCATGGCGTTCCAGAAAAGGACGCGCACGCTGTCCGGAAGCATGTCATCCTGAACGGTCTCTTCTTCGGGAATATTGACCGCGACATCCCGGCGCAGGTCCGTGCTTTCCAGAGAATAGATGCCGGGCGTTTGCGTCTCGCCGAAAGCGCCCTGTACCCGGTGGCGCTCGCCGGCGGGGGTGATCACGCTGAATTGCGACTGCGGCAGGCGGATCGTTTCTCCGGTTAGGTATTGAAGATCGTCGTCCTGAAGCGCAAGGGAAATGAAGTTTCCCATGGCGCGCGTGAAATAGGGCGAAAGCCCCATGGCGTTCCAGTCAAAATGGAAGGGCGCCATGAAGAAAAAGATGTGAGAGGCCGGCTGCCCGAGAAAGGTGTCGCCGTTGCTCAGGCGCCAAAGCGGCTGCATGTCCGGTAAATCGCTCGTGTGATAACGGAAAATCCGGAACTCGTTCGGCAGGATAGCGGACAAACCCGGTACGGCGCAGAGGTCCGCGATCGTCAGGAATCCTTCCTGTCCGTTCTCCGGGACGATATCCCCGGTGACAGCATCCCACCCGCCGCTTTCCGGTGAACCGATCCCGGCAACCAGGACCAGGGGTTTTGTTTCGGCAAAGTTCAGCAAGGCCCGCTGCTGTCCTGCGGGCAGCTCATACAGATCGGAAAGCCAGATCAGATCGAAATCCTGTAAATCGTAAGTAAACAGCTCATCGGGGGCGGCGACCGTCGTTTCAAGGCGGCCCATGGCTTTCAGGGCGTTGATATGGTATCCGGCTCCCGGCGAATCGCTCAGGCACAGGACCTTGATGCGGGAAAGGGGCCGCAGTGTCAGATAGCGTACGTTGTCTCCGGGATAATCGTCGTCTGCGGTGCGTATGACGCAATGCGCATATTCCTTGTCTCCGGGATCAAAACGGAACTGTCCGTCGCCGTCGGCGGACAAGCTGACGCGGCCCGACTGTCTTCCGTTCACGGAAACAAGGACGGAGGGGGGGTCTTCCCGGTGCCGGTTGGAGGCGACGCGGATACCCAGTTCAAAGGCCTCGTCATCGATGCCGCTGTTCGGCAGCAGACGCACCGACGATACGGCCGAGTTCCCGCCACTCTTGGTAAGGGAAATAAAAACAGGACTGTGAAAAAGTTCTTTAACCGTTGCCGTTATGCGCTGTGTCAGGCGGTTGTCCTGAAAATCGCTGAGCATGATCAGGTTCGGCAGTTCCCGCGGATCGCGCAGTTCAAGAAGCCTTCGTTTCAGGGTGTCGGGACTGCTGTTCTCGTCATATTCCAGGACCGACCACCGGGGATATTCCGCGATAAAACGTTCCGCGGCGATCTCGAAGACCGGATCTTCGCGCGTACTGAAGCTCCGGTCGATCAGCAGGACGCCCGGTTTCAGCAGCCCCCCCATGGCGGCGATAAAAGGATTTGCAAGGGCGCCTACCAGCGACGCGATCCACAGCGCGCGGGCAAGCAATATCAGCCATTGACGGAATTGAAGTTTTTGCAGGGACTCCTGCTCGATCTCTCGTAAAAATTTCAGGGAACTGAAGCTATAGGGGCGATGGCTTAACTCTCCAAAAAGATGGATGATGAAGGGAACGCTGATAAGCACTCCCAAAGCCAGCAATACGGGTTGTAAAAAACTCACGGATGAACTTTATTTGTAATAGTGTTGACTGTCTGAACCTTTGAAATAGTGCCGAAGAATATCCTGGTAGGTTCTGCCGCTGCGGGCCATGGCGATCGCGCCCGTCTGGCACATGCCCACACCATGTCCCCAGCCGGCCCCTTTCAGAATAAAACTGACCGGACGGTCGACCGGCCCGATCTTGTCGACAATGAAACAGGAGCTCTTGAGGGGGGACGGCCACAGCATGCGTATGTTCAGTTCGCCCTTTAGGCGGCAGTGCCCTTTTTCGCCGACAAACAAAATGTCATGGATCCGCCCCGACACCCCGCGTTCCAGGGGGATGATGTCATAGACCGATCCGATGTCCTTTATTTTTTCCGCCACGTAGGCGCTGAGTTCCCCGGGGGTGACGCTCCGGGTCCAGCGGAAATGGTCCTTGCTCCATTCCGGCGTAAGTTCCGACGGCTTGCACCAGACATCGGGTTCGCTCTCGATCCAGGTCCGGATATCATCGGCCTGGCTCAGATCAAGGGAAATCCCATCGTCCCTGTCGGGATGGCCGCTCCAGTACTCTTTGTGTCCCGAGCGGTCCGGCCATACATTTTCTATATCTTCGCTGTGCCCTCCGCAATTGGAGGCGTAATACGCGCTGATGATCGTATCCCGGTACACCAGGACTTCTCCCCGTGTCGCGTTCACGGCATTTCGGACGGCATCGTTGACCTTTCCGATCCCGCTGTAAACCTGACAATAAATGTCGGAGGTCAGCTGGTGGTGGTCCGC
>JAFGVT010000119.1 GCA_016937825.1 Fidelibacterota bacterium
GGATTCTACGAGAAAAAGCAGCACTTTCTGAAGAGCGTGCCCTATGCGGTGGAAAATATCGCCTATCTGCTGGAACACATGCATCTGCCCGTGGAGCTTCCCGCGCTGATGCGCGTGCTCAAACAGATCACGCGGGAAGAAAAGCTCATGAAGTACGGACGCTCCGAGAGCGACATGCTCACGGTTGATATCTGCAGCTTCTCCTACAAGCGCGGCATTCCCGACGATACCTCGGGGAACGGAGGCGGCTTTGTTTTCGACTGCCGGGGCATTTACAATCCCGGCCGGCACGAAGCATACCGGGACCTGAACGGCAAGGACGCGGCCGTGATCGAATTTCTTCAGACAAAGACCGATATCGACACGTTTTTGCAGCATGCCCTTGCCATGGTCGAACCCACCGTGAACGATTACGTCAAGCGTAAATTCACCCACCTGATGGTCAGTTTCGGGTGTACCGGCGGCCAGCACCGTTCGGTATATTGCGCCGTGAAAGCCGCGGAATATTTCAAAGGCCGCAGCGATATCATCGTCCGGCTCAATCATTATTAGATCGGTTCATAGTAAGCAGGCATGAGCCGCGAAGCGCAATGACAGGACAAGGTTCGAGACCAGCGGCCCGGCTGCACACGGCCGCTTCGAACCGAAATGACCCATAACGCAACAGGGGAGAATAATATGAAAGGAATGATCCTGGCCGCGGGCAGGGGGACCCGCATGAGGCCGCTCACCGACATCATGCCCAAGGCCCTGATCGACATTCACGGCGTCACCCTGCTTGAACGCGCGATCCGGAAATTCCAGCGCGCCGATATCGACGAGATCACGGTCAACGTACACCACTTTGCCGACCAGGTGGAGCATTTTTTGAAGGAGCGCGACTTTGGCGTGACCCTGCACATTTCCGATGAGCGCGACCGGCTCCTCGGCACCGGCGGCGCGATCAAACGCGCGCGGTCTTTTCTGGACGGCGAAGACCCCTTTTTCGTCTGCAATGTGGACGTGGTCTCAAACATCAACCTGCTTGACATGCTTTACCTCTTTCAGATGAGTTCCGCGATGGCCGTTCTGGCCGTCCGCAAACGCGAGACCGCCCGGCAACTCTGCTTTGACCGCTACCAGCATCTGACCGGTTGGAAGAACATGCAGACCGGGGAAATAAAGGGAAAGGACGGTATTCCTTACGCCTTTAGCGGCATCCACCTGCTGCACCCCGCGATCTTCAATCACATGCCCGATGCGGATACCTTCGACATCATCGATTGCTACCTCGCTGCCGCACAGGACAACATCTTCCTGGCCTATGATCACAGCGACGGCGAATGGATGGACATCGGCACGCCCGAGCGGCTGAAAAAAGCCATCTCCCAGTTTCGATAATCGAAAAACTTGAGTCAAGTTATCCGGCGCTTTATCAGGGTCATGCCCCATCCTTTCTTGAAAATCGTGTGAAAATCTTGGGGCAAGTTGTTTAAATGAACTTATGATATAAACCATTGTATTATAAAGATATAAATAATGTTATGCGCGTGTTGTTTCCCGCAGAAGCGATCGGTTTTGAGGCAAAAAACTTGAGTCAAGTTTTTCGAAAAAAGCTGTTGCCCAGCTAAGCTAAATTTGCATAGATAAACTTGCCCCAAGTATTTTAATGCCCGACCGCCTTTTTTAAGGGACGGAACCCCGGTTTTTTCTTGAAAAACCTATGAAAAACTTGGGGCAAGTTATCAAGAAGGTATCAAAATGTAAATAAATGTATTATAATGATTTATGTAAATTATTTTGTGCGCCGGCACCCGTAAAAGGGATCAATTTTAAGACAAAAAACTTGGGGCAAGTTTTTTAAGCGCTCCGCTTGGGCGTGATAGCCACAATCGGACAGGAAAGAAAAGATCACGGCATGACATTTTTCAAATAAATTTCAAATAAATTTCAAATAAATTGCCCCAAATCAATTGAGCAAATCAATTGGGAAAAAGAGACCGGCATCACATTTTTTCAAGTGAATTGACTCAAATAAATTGACCCAAATCAATTGGAAAAAAGAGACTTGTATCACCTTTTTGAAATTGTCCATTCCCAGTTGCCCGCCAAGCGCAGCTCCGAAGTGCGGAGCGAAGGTTGGTCCATTGCCAATTGCTTTTTGCTTCATCCCATTGTATATTAGGCGGCTAAACGGAAAGGAGCCATCGTGAACATCAAGGTAAAAGAGATCAGCGCCTGCGAACGTGAAATGGAATTCGAGCTGAGCTGGGATGAGATCGCAAAGGATCATGCAGCCTTTGCAAAGAAATTTGCCAGGGACATTACCCTCCCGGGCTTTCGCAAGGGCATGGTGCCCCTGCAGCTGGTGGAGAAAAAATTCGGTCCGCGCATCGACTATGATTTTGTGAATGAAAAATTCGGCGACTATTACGGAAAGGCCCTGGATGATGAAAAACTTCATCCGGTAAACCAACCCGAACTGATCGATCTGGATTTTTCCAAAGGCATGCCGCTTAAGCTTTCCGTGAAATTTGAGATCATGCCCGAATGGGACATGCCGAAATACAAGGACGGTTTTCCCCTTGAGGAAAGCCAGTATGTGATCGAAGCGGAAGACATCGAAGAATCCCTGTTCCGCCTGCGCGAGAACGCCGCCGAGATCGTTCCCGTAGAAGACGGTGCAAAAAGCGGTCATCACCTGATCGCCGATGTGCGGGAACTGGGCCATGAAGGCGAGACCCTGAATGAAACCAAAGGCAGCCGCATCGTGCTGGGCAAGGAGCCCTTCGACGGCGAGACGGAAAAACAACTGCTGGGTGCCAAAGCGGGTGACGTCCGGACCGTTTCCCTGCATGCCGGGGACGGACACGATCATGAACATCAATTCATGCTGACGGTTTCCGCTGTCGAAGAGCACGTGCTTCCCGAACTGAACGACACCTTCGCGCAAACCGTCGATCCCGATGCCGAAAACCTCGAGGCGCTGAAGAACAAGGTCAAAGACGAACTGGAAAGCTACTGGAAGCGCCAGAGCGAAAACGCCCTCGAAGAAAGCATTGCGGATTATTTTATCGGCAAGCTGAGCAAGGTCGAACTGCCGAAATCCATTGTGGAAGAACAGGCGAAACATATTTACGAGGATATCAGGAAACGCTACCCTTCAAGTCCCGAAATGGACGAAGCCGCCATCATTGAGAACTACCGCGAAACGGCGGCAAAAAGCCTGAAATGGCAATTTGTGAAAAATCGCATTGTCACCGATGACGGCATCAAGGTCGAAGATGAAGATATTAACGCAAAGATCGACGCCATGCTTCTGAGCGTGAACGAAGAACTGCGCGAAAGCTATAAAAAATATTATCAGTCCCCGCAGATCAAAAACCAGCTGCACGACGATGTGATGAACACCAAGATCCTGGACCATATCAAGTCCTTTGCAAAGATCAAGGTCAAAAAGATCGGTCGCAAAGCACGTATGAAGGAACTCGGACAATGAACCTGATACCCATGGTCATCGAACAGAGCGGCCGGGGCGAACGTTCCTACGACATCTATTCCCGCCTGCTGAAGGAACGCATCGTCTTTATCGACGGCGAGATCAACGACACGCAAAGCAGTCTCGTGATCGCGCAGCTGCTCTTCCTTGAAGCCGAAGACCCCGACAAGGATGTCAACGTCTACATCAATTCCCAGGGCGGCGTGATCACCGCCGGACTGGCGATCTACGACACGATGCAGTACATCAAGCCCGACATCAGCACGATCTGCGTCGGTCAGGCCGCCTCCATGGCGGCTGTCCTGCTGGCCGCGGGCGCCAAAGGCAAACGCCTGGCGCTCCCGCACGCACGGGTCATGATCCACCAGCCCCTGGGGGGCACGCAGGGACAGGCCAGCGATATCGCCATCCACGCCAAAGAGATCCTCTACCTTCGGGAGACCCTGAACAAGATCCTCAGCGATCTCAGCGGCCAGTCCCTGAAAAAGATCCAGGACGATACCGAGCGGGATTTCTTCATGTCCGCCGCCGAAGCAAAGACCTACGGCATCATCGATTCGATCATTAAAAAGAAAGCATAATGGATAACGAACAAAAATTCTGCGACTTTTGCGGACGGCCGGAAGAAGAGACCGGCATGCTGATCCGCGGCGCCTACAACGACACCTTTATCTGTGACGAATGCATTCACGCAGCCGGAGAGATGATCCATGCATCGAAAAAGGAAAGGGTCCAGTCGCTTGCCTTCGAACTGAAAAAACTTCCCCGGCCCTCCGAGATCCACGCGGAGCTGAACCGCTATGTCATCGGCCAGGAAAACGCGAAGCGCATGGTCTCCGTGGCGGTCTATAACCACTACAAGCGGATCAAAAACCACTTCAGCAACAACGACATCGAGATCGATAAAAGCAATATTCTGATGCTGGGACCCACGGGGACCGGGAAGACCCTGATCGCGCAAACCCTGGCGCGCCGGCTGCAGGTTCCCTTTGCCATTGCCGACGCCACGGTCCTGACCGAAGCGGGCTATGTGGGAGAGGACGTGGAGAACATTCTCGTCCGCCTGCTGCAATCGGCGGATTACGACGAAAAGAAAGCGGAATACGGCATCGTGTATCTGGATGAACTGGACAAGATCGCCCGCAAATCCGCCAACCCCTCCATCACGCGTGACGTGAGCGGCGAAGGCGTTCAGCAAGCTCTGCTGAAGATCCTGGAGGGCACGATCGCCCACGTTCCGCCCAAGGGCGGACGCAAGCATCCGGAAGCCAAGATGGTGCACATCGACACCCGCAACATTCTGTTCATCTGCGGCGGTGCTTTTGACGGCATCGAGGATGTGATCGCGCGCCGCATCGGGAAAAAAGAGATCGGCTTCGGCGAAAAACAGCAATCCGGAAAACATCTGGACAAAAATGCGCTTCTCGCACAGATCGCCCCCGAGGACCTGATCGAGTACGGCTTCATCCCGGAACTTGTCGGCCGTCTCGCGGTCGTCACCAGTCTGGAAGAACTGGACGCCGTCGCGATGATCCGCATCCTGACCGAACCGAAGAACGCCCTGGTCAAACAATACGCTTTTTTGATGAAACAGGAAGGGATGACGCTGGAACTGAAAAAGAGCGCCCTGACCGAGATCGTCCGGCAGGCCATGACCCGCAAGACCGGCGCCCGCGCCCTGCGTTCCGTCATGGAAAATGTCATGCTCGACCTCATGTACCGCGCGCCGGATATGACGGGCGTGGAAAGGGTCGTGATCGATGCCGCTGTCGTCAAGGGAGAAAAAGACTACGTTTTTGCCGGGCCCAAACCCGTTAAAAAGACGGGTTGACAGGGTTATTTAATCGACAGGATAACGGGATTATCCAAATAGTTTTTAAGACAGGATAACGGGATTATCCGGATTGCTTTGCAGACAGGATAACTCCCCTGCGTCAAGACGTCCAGCCTTCGCTGTCCAACGGAATAGGGAAGTTAGGAGGAGGTTTAGAGGTTTAGAAGTTTAGTCAGCGGAATAATCGCTTCTTAACATCAACCTATAAACTTATCAACTCATCGACTTTATCGACTTATCGACATATCGACTTTTTTATCGACACATCGACTTTTCCATCATCATCGCTAACTAAACATTAAACCGTATATTCAGAATATCCCCGTCCTTGACCGGGTATTCCTTCCCCTCAAGGCGGACGAGCCCTTTGGCCTTTGCGGCCGCCATGGATCCTTCCCGGATGAAATCGTCGTAGGCGATCACTTCCGCGCGGATAAAACCTTTCTGCAGGTCGCTGTGGATGGTCCCGGCGGCTTCCGGAGCGGGCGCACCGGCACGCAGGGTCCAGGCGCGGACCTCATCTTCCCCGACGGTAAAGAACGAGATCAGACCGAAGGCCGCGTAGGACGTGGCGATCACGTGATGGATCGCGGGTTCTTCGATCCCGAGTTCCTGCATGAACAGCAGGCGTTCCTCTTCCTCAAGCTCCTGGATCTCCTTTTCGCCCAGCGCGGAAACGGACGTGACCGGGATGCCGGGAAATGCTTCCCGGAAAGCGTTTTCATACCCCGCACGTTCCGCATAATGCGCTTCATCGCAGTTCAGCACCGCCATGAGCGGTTTCTTGGACAGGAACTGAAAGCCACGGATCAGCTTGTCCTCGTGATCGTGGATCTCCACGTTCCGTAAGGGACGGTTCTCTTCAAGCACCGCTTTGCATTTTTCCAGGATGTCCAGTTCCTTCGGATTGAACTGCGGGGCACTGCGCACTTTCAGATGCCGGACCTTTTCAAGGCGGTTGTCCGCCACGATCAGATCGGCAAAGATAATATCCTCCTCCAGGCGCTTCAGGTCCGCGACCGGATCGATCCGGGCGGCCTTGCCCTCGGCGTCGTAGCCGTCAAAGACCTGGATCACGGCGACCAGACTGTCCGTCTGGCGCACGGCTTCCATGTACTTGGCCGCCTGGTCGGTGCGCAGGCTGGCGGGAATGCCCATCACATCGATACAGTCGAAGTAGGCATAGGTCGTTTTTTTCGGCCGGAACATTGCCGACAGGCGGTCGATCCGCTCGTCGGGGACCATGACCTGTCCGCGGTGGTATTCCGCCATGCCGGAATGGACCGATTCGAATTTTCCCTGCGTGAGCAGTTCGAAGAGAGTGCTTTTCCCCGAATATTTTAAGCCGATAAATCCTAATTGCATATAGTCCTTTCTATTTCATTGAATGAATGTACGCCATGATCAGCGCGCGGGTCGCGGCGATGCCGCCGGTGTGCGTGCGTTCCACGCCGTGCGAAGCGCTGACGCCCGGTCCGATCAGCCCGACGCGGATATCCTTGCCGGCGCGCAGCAGGGCGGTGCCGTCGCTGGAGTAATAAGGGAAAACGTCAACGGTATAGGGGATGTTGTGCGTTTGCGCCAGCGATTCCAGATGTTTTCGCAGGGTCAGGTCGTAAGGTCCCGCGGAATCTTTCGCGCAGACGGAGACCTTCGTTTCGTCGCCGGTCACTCCGTCGCCGACGACGCCCATGTCCGCAATGATCACATCTCTGACGGAATCGGGAAGTCCTGCCGGGCATCCGTTGCCCGTTTCTTCGTAATTGGAAAAATAAAAGCCGATCTTTTTGTCCCTCAGCGCGCCGGACTCGTTGAGCAGAATATCCAGCATGATGCCGGAACAGGCCTTGTCGTCGATGAAGCGCGATTTCAGGAAGCCGGTATCCGTCAGTTCCGGACGCGGGTCGAAGGCGACGAAATCGCCGACGGCGATGCCCAGCGCTTTCACCTCTTCGGGGGAATGCACGACGGCATCGAGGCGGACATGCATGTTGGCCATGATGCGCTCGGTGGCCTTGACGTCCTTGTTCACGTGCGCGGCGGGATTGTCCACCAGAAAGGTCCCGCGGAAGGTCTTCCCGGTCATAGTGATGACCGTGACATACTCGCCTTCGAAGCTGTTGGGCGGGTAGCCGCCGAGCTGGGAGAGGCGCAGCGTGCCGCCGGCCGTGATCTCGCTGACCATGCCGCCGAGGGTATCGATATGCCCGATCACCATGACCGCCGGGTCGGCGACCCCGCTAACGATCAGCGATCCCTTGTAGGTGCGGGTGGTGAGATAATTCTGAGAGCGGACGCGCGACGCGATATGGTCGATGACCTGTTCCGTGTATCCCGTCGGGGAAGGGATGTCAAGCAGTTCTCTGATATAGGGTACGCTCATAAGACCTCCGTGAATTTCCGGAATATACAGGCAAATCGCAGTAAAAAACAACCAGATAGTGCGCGGGAAACGCAGAACGGGGGAAGGTGCAGAAGGTTTCGTTCAGGGGCTAACGGTGAAACTTCATCACAACGAAACTGCGCAGCTTTTTGATGTTGCGCAGCATCAGCGCGGTCAGGCTGAGGGGAACCAGCGCGGAGATGACGATCAAAGACCAGCTGAGGGTAAAACTGCCCGTCACATAACGGTTCACGGTCAGGTCCACGACGATCGACAGCAGCGCGGCATTGAAGAACAGGATGGCGAAAAAATTATAGATATCGAAGATGAGCGACTTGATCTCAAAAAAGGACACAAGCGTAAAGATCAGGACCGCCAGATAGACCGGCAGGACCAGGCGAAGGATCACGGCATTGTCTACCAGCATGAAGGCGAACAGGGCGGTAAATAGCAGGGACGCCAGCATATAATAGATGATCATGGGGATCCACTTCTTCACCCGCTCGGAAATAAAGATGCCGCTCAGAATGATCCAGGCAAAGAGAAGGCCCGCCGAAGCGAACTTCGCCCAGGCAAGGTTCCCGGAAATGAGATAATTCAGTACCAGAAGGTAGATCGCCGTCGCGATGGAATCGAAGGTATACAGCCGAAGGAACGTGTTCTTAAGGTTAAAGAAGGGGAGCGCGACCGTGAACCAGAGGTAGATCAGGCTCCATACCGGTATCAGGGACCAGGAAAATGTATGGTTGACGATAAAATTGACGAGAAGCAAGATCACGACATACATGGAAAAAACAAGGGTCAGAACGGTCCCCGCCAACAGACGTTTCATGTGGTCGGTGTTCTTGCCCCGCAGATGCTCCCGGTAAAGGGGATAGTCCCGCGTCTGGGGATCGATCTTTGCTTCCGGGTCCATGACGCGGGTATGGCACAGGGGGCAGCTCTCATGATAGGGCGCGAGTTTCACGCCGCAATGTACGCAATAGGACATTTGACACCTCAATTACTCGTAATACTGACTTGAACGCCCATTTCCACCAGCCGGCGGAAGATATGCCGTTCCACCCGGGGCTCGCGGCAAACGCGTCCGAAATTGATATGGATGCGGTCCTTGAAACCCAGTACGCCGCAGGAGGTCAGGCTGTGGACCGAGGGACCCAGCAGGACCCCGAAGTCATCGATATGCGCTTCCATTTCCACAGGAAGCCGTATCGCGCCCAGGTTCGAGATGGTCCCCGAGAACTGCGCATGCCCCTGCGTGTTGGATAAATACCGGATCACAAAATTTTTCACGTTCACCGGCGTATGCCGGATGAAGTTATTCTCGCCCAGGGCGCAATTGTCCTGCACCATGGTCAGCAGGTAGTCCCGCGTTACATGCGTCTCCATGTAGGATTTAAGGAAAGACGTGATATCCTCGAATTTTTCGATCTTCCGGGGATCGAAGCGGGGAACGACAAAAAGGGAAAAATTGCGCATGGAACGGATGGGGTAGAGATTGCGCATGTTGACGGGGATCTCCATGCCGATCGGCCGGTGTCTGGCGGTGTCCTTTTTCTGCTCGTGCTGGATCCGGATCAGGGCTTCGACATAGAGCGCGGCCAGCAGTTCCGTTATCTTGACGTCATGTTGTTTGGCAAGAGCTTTGATCTGGTCCAGCGCTACGGTGCCCGTAATGATCTTGAAATTTCCCAGGGGCAGCAGGCGGTCGCGCATTTTGAACACGGCGTCCGTGTTGAAAAGCGCCCGGGTATGGGGCTCCTTGCTCAGGTTCTCTTTTTCGATCTCCAGGACCTTCAGGAAGGCGTCCTGGTATTCCTCGGGAAGCGGTTCTTCGTTGATATCCAGGATCCCGTCCGGGATGCCGGAAAGCTTCCCCTTGAGCAGCAGGTAGTGCGCGACCAGGGTCTTCAGGAATTCGATCCCGCCGGTGCCGTCGGTCAGGACGTGGGAAAATTCGACGGAGATCCGTTTCCCGTAGATGCGGACAAGGTAGCGGTAGCCGTTGTTGTAAACCGGATACAGGCGTTCGCAGGGCGTCGGGGTCTCGGGCCAGAGGACGGAAGGGCTGTCGTTGCGCTCAAAATAGTTCCAGAAAAGGCCGGTGCGAAGGTATACATTGTAATAGGGGAAACGGGGCTTTACGATATTCAGTGCCTGAAGAAGAAGGTCTTCGTCGACCTCCTCAAACAGGGTCATGGATATCCGGAAGACCGTCGTGTTCTCGGGAGATTCGATCGCAGGGTATATTTTCGCCGAGGTATCAAGACGATACCAGGAGTGGTCCGTTGTATGTGTATGCCGTTTCATCTGTTCCGCTGCCTGTTTTAAAACATATAATGATACGATGAATTTTGATAAAACCGAAGTATTTTTTCCGCTGCCGGGATTTCGGGCCGGCCGGGTGGAGGCGCAGGAATCGCGTGACCGGCTCTGTGAAGAGGCTTTCACAGGACCTTGATGCGTCAAAACTGAAGATTGCGGACGTATTTTTTCGCTGAAACGTAAAATCTGCATGCTTCGCGCCCGGGGATTTTATATATTCAGCCATGAGCACGATCCAAACGGACATTCTGACCCGGGACATCTTGAAAACGGCTGCTTCCCTGCAGAACAAGAAATTCCGTTCCCTGGAAAACCGCCTTTTGATCGAGGGGACCCTGCCCCTCGAAGAAGCCCTGAAAAGCGAATACCGGGTTACCGATATATTTTACTCTCCCTTTCTTCTTGAAAAGCCGGGCCTGCGGGAATTGATCGCCGGCGCCCAGGCGCGCTGGGGCACCCGCTGCTTCGAGACGACGGGAAGCCAGCTGAAGCAACTGTCCAGCGAAGTGACGCCGCAGGGCCTCGTTGCGATCGCCGAACAAAAGACCTTTGATATCGCCGAAATGAGCGGGAATATCCTTGTCCTTGACCGGCTTCAGGACCCGGGCAACGTCGGAACGCTGTTCCGGATCGCCCACTGGTTCGGACTGGGCGGGATCCTGCTGATAAAAGGAACCGTGGAGGCCGCCAATCCCAAAGCGGTCCGCGCCAGTATGGGCTCCTTTTTCCATATCCCCTTCGTCTATTCCGAAAACATTCCCCCGGCCTTGCTGGAAGACCGGACGCTGCTTCTGAGCAAAACCCGCGGAAAGACCGGCTTCCGGGATATCGGTCCGGAAAAATTCATCCTGGTGATCGGGAACGAAGCCCGGGGGATCGACCCTCTTTTCGACGCCTACCCGCACCGGGACCTAACGCTTCCTCCTTTGGGCGGCGCCGAATCACTGAACGCCGCGGTGGCCGCTGCGGCCATCCTGAGTAAACTCCTCTACTGACCATGAGATCATTCATCCGCATCCTGACCCTTTTAGGTATTCTGGCAACGCTGCTGCAGGCGGGATCGCCGCTGACCCTGATCAATCCGACCTATCTCGGGAACGAACAGCGCAATTATTACGGAAATGCCGCACCCTCGCGGCTGGACATTATCTGGAAGACCGATATCGGGGAAGGCAGAACCAAAGTGGGTCAGGCGGAACGCGTCTGGAAAGGCAGCGGCTGGACCGGACAGCCCCTGATGCTGGAGGAGAACGGCCGCCTGTTCCTGGTCCACGGCTCGCTGGACCACCGGGTAAGAAAGATCGACGCCCTTGGCGGCGAGGTGATATGGACCTGTGAATTTCCCGATGCGATCAAGGGGACCGGGACCTTGTGGCAGTTCGGGGACCGGTCGCGGACCATGCTCATCCAGGGAAGCCGTCGCGGCCTGAACGCCAGCACATGGTCCACCGAGCTATATCCCCTTCGCGCCCTCGACATCGCAGACGGAAGCGAGATCTGGCGCTATCACGTGATGAGAGGCGAAAGCTTTTCGACGGACGTGGACGGAACGCCCCTCATCTATCGGGACACCGTTTATCTGGGGCTTGAGAACGGGTATTTCGTGGTGTTCGATCCCGATCCGGAACGAACCGTCCCCTACAAACAATATTTCAGACCCAAAACACTTGAAAAACATCCCTTGTTCAACGATGGCGACAAGATCCTGCACGGACAGAACCTGGTGACCGAATCCTCTCCCGCACGCCTCGGGAACAGGCTCTATATCACCGCGGGATCGGGGCATGTGTACGGGTACGACCTGACGACCCGGAAGATCGAGTGGGACTTTTTTGTCGGCGCGGACATGGACGGCAGTCCGGTCGTGACCTTCGACAGCTGTATCCTGGTCCCGGTCGAAAAGGAATACATCAGCGGACAGGGCGGGGTCTTTAAGCTCGACCCCTCCAAACCCGCGGATTCTTCCTGCGTGGTTTGGTATTTCCCGACGGGCGACGACGCTACCGCCGGCTCCGCCTGGAAGGGAGGAGTGGTCGCGAGCCCCGCGGTCAACGACCTGACACGCCCGGAAAACCTGCCCCATATTGCGGGATTTTCGGCGATCGACGGATATCTGTACCTGGTTGAGCACGACAGCACGGATACCGCCAGGGTTTGGGGACCGAACCGGGAACACCGCTATCCGAAACCCCGGCTGATCGCCAGCCGCTGGGTCGGCAAGGGAATCTCCACGCCCCTCTTGATCGGGAACCGCATCGTTTCCGCCAGCTACAGCGGCGTGTCGCTTTTCGAATTTTCACCGGAAGGGAAAGTGCTGCGCCTTCAGCGCCGTTACATCGGCGGCGTGGAATCCACACCCTTTGTCCACAATAAGCGCATTTACGTCGGCTCGCGTGACGGATACCTCTATTGTCTGGGCGAAGCGGAAGAATAAACCCGGGGAAAAGATCCGGGTCTCCTCGCCTCAAAGGCAGGGTGGCTGATTTTCCCGGACGGACGGCTCACGGATAAAGCGGAAGGATAAAAAAACGGCACCCATCGGTGCCTTTTCTTATCTGATCACGAAAGCATTCGTTAGAGCGATTTGTCATCCCACATGTACTTTGAGGGATTGACGGGTTTCCCGTCCTTCTGCACTTCATAATGCAGGTGGGGTCCGGTA
>JAFGVT010000120.1 GCA_016937825.1 Fidelibacterota bacterium
GAAGGCGGACGCACCGTAGGCGCCGGCGTGGTAACAGAGATCATTGAATAAAGGCAAACAGCATTATGGCAGGACAAAAAATACGCAATAATATCATTTTGGCATGTTCGGAATGCAAGCACCGCAATTACGCTACGACCAAGAACAAACGCAAGCATCCGGATCGCGTTGAATATAAAAAGTACTGTCCTTGGTGCCAAAAACATACAGCACATAAAGAAACACGGTAAAACGTGACAGGTCTGTAGTTCAATTGGCAGAGCAGCGGTCTCCAAAACCGCAAGTTGGGGGTTCGAATCCCTCCAGACCTGCAAACGTAAGAGGAACAGACAGATGAAAATGTTTGACAAAGTAAAAGAATTCCTGAGCGGAGTCCGCTTTGAAATGAAGAAGGTCAACTGGCCTTCCTGGGATGAATTGAAGTCCTCAACGGGAGTGGTACTGATCTTTTCGGCCTTTGTGACGCTTTTCGTCGCCGTGGTCGATTTCGGCGTCGGCACCCTGGTCCGTAAATTAATTGAGTGGTTGTAATACAATGAAGTGGTATACCTTAAAGGCACTGTCCGGAAAAGAACGCCAGGTGGCGGATCGGATCATTTATGAAGCCGATCAGTCCGGATTTGCCGAATCCATCGAGAACGTCCTCGTTCCGACCGAAAACGTCGTGGAAATGCGGGACGGGAAGAAACGTACCCGGGTCAAGGTATTCTATCCCGGCTACATCATGATCAAGATGGAAATGACCTCGGAAACGAAATACTTCGTCGAGAACATTTCCGGCGTGATCAGCTTCGTCGGATCGCAGGGAATACCGCAGGTATTGACGGACAAAGAAGTTGCACGCATCCTGGGCGAGGTCGAAAAGAAAGACGGCCGCGAGGTGATGGCAACGCCCTTCCGTGCGGGCGACCCCGTCAAGGTGGTCGACGGCCCCTTTGTTGATTTCTCCGGAACGGTTGAGGAGGTCAATGACGAAAAGCGCAAGCTGAAGGTCATGGTCAGCATTTTCGGCCGCTCAACCCCTGTGGAACTGGATTATCTTCAGGTGGAAAAAGAGAAATAAGAAACGATTAAACCTAAAAACAGGTAAGAAGAAGTATGGCAAAGAAAGTAGATGCAATCATCAAGTTACAGCTTCCTGCAGGCAAAGCGAACCCGTCCCCGCCCGTTGGCCCGGCTTTGGGACAGCATGGTGTGAATATCATGGAGTTCTGCAAAGCATACAATGCAAAGACCCAGGACCAAATGGGCACGATCATTCCTGTTGTGATCACCGTGTATGCCGACCGCTCGTTTTCATTTGTTACGAAAACACCCCCTGCAGCAGTGTTGCTGAAAAAAGCCGCCAAGATCGAACGAGGCTCCGCCGTATCCAATAAGGAGAAGGTGGGAAAGGTCACGCAGAAGGATCTTGAGGAAATTGCCACATTGAAAATGAACGACTTAAACGCCCATACCGTGGAGCAGGCGATGCGAATGATCGCAGGAACCGCTCGCAGCATGGGATTAAAGATTGAAGGTTAACTGGAGGCAGGAATTAATGAATCACAGTAGGCGATATACGGCAAATCTGAGTCTTGTGGACAAGGTGACGGAATACTCCCTTGCCGACGGGCTTGAACTGATCAAAAAAGCCGCAAATGCCAAATTCGACGAATCCATAGAATTGACGCTCAACCTGGGCGTTGATCCCCGGTATGCCGATCAGAATATCCGCGGAACGGTGATCCTTCCGCACGGGACCGGAAAAAAAGTCCGCGTCCTGGTCCTGACACAGGGTGATAAGGTCAAGGAGGCGAAAGCTGCCGGGGCCGATTACGCAGGTCTGGACGAATATGTCAAAAAGATCGAAGAGGGATGGTTCGAGTTTGATGTTTGTATAGCGACACCCGACGTCATGCGCCATGTCGGCAAGCTCGGCCGCGCTCTTGGTACGCGGGGACTGATGCCGAACCCGAAGACGGGAACCGTTACGGATGATGTCGAACAGGCTGTAAAAGAAGCGAAAGCCGGAAAGATCAGCTTCCGTGTCGACAAATTCGGCATTCTTCATGTTCTTATCGGCAAGGCGTCTTTTTCAGTGGAACAGTTAGCAGATAATATCAGGGGAATGGTTGCCACCGTCATGAAAATGAAACCGACGACCTTAAAGGGGACGTACCTTCGTAAGATCTCGATCTCGTCCACCCAGGGCCCCGGAATTAAAATCGATAAACAATCTGCGTTAGCTTAGGAGGTTTGTTCATGCCAACCCCGAAAAAAATTGAAATCGTTCAGGAAGTCTCCGAAAAGATCAAAGGCGCCGGCGCCGTGTACTTTTCCGATTACCTGGGCCTGAATGTCGCACAGATCAATGACCTGCGTTCCGAACTGTTCGCAAAAAAGGTCAACATGCAGGTTGTCAAGAACACGCTGATCTTCCGCGCCCTGAAAGACCTCGGTTATGACGTGAAGAAAAAGGATTTTCTTACCGGTTCGACCGCGCTGATCTACGGAAACGACCCCGTCGCTCCGGCGAAGGTGCTGGCCGAATTTCAAAAGAAGATGAAAGACCTCAAGAAACCCGAAGTCAAGGCCCTGATCTTTGAAGGACAGCTCTGCGGAAAAGAAAAAGTGGACACGATCGCAAAATTGCCCTCGGCGCAAGTGCTGATGGCGACCCTGCTCGGAACGCTTGTTTCACCCATGCAGAAGGTGCTCGGATGCCTGCAGGCACCCATGCGCAACATGCTGGGCGTTTTGAAATCACTGGAAGCAAAAAAGAATTAACATAAACAATTAAACCTCAAGTTGAATTTGAAGGAGGATTAAAATGGCCGACATTAAACGAGCCGATGTATTAGCATACTTAGAGACGGCAAACATGCTGGAAATCTCTGAACTGATCAAAGAGATCGAAGTAAAATTCGGCGTTACCGCCGCCGCACCCGTAGCGGTCGCCGCCGCGCCGGTTGCCGCCGCTGAAGAAGTCGAAGAGAAAACCGAATTTGACGTCATGCTCACCGGCTTTGGCGACAAAAAGATCAATGTCATCAAAGTCGTTCGTGAATTGACCGGTCTTGGACTGAAAGAAGCCAAGGATCTGGTTGAAAGCGCCCCCGTAGCTGTTAAAGAAGGTTTGTCAAAGGACAGCGCAGCGGAAATTAAAACAAAACTTGAAGAAGCCGGAGCAACAGTAGAACTAAAGTAATGGTTGTACGTGAAACGCTCAGAGAGTTCAAAATGAGCCGTCAAAACAACGATGGCTCTATTTGTTTTATTAAAAATATACAAGGGAGGACATTCTCTTGGCCAGTATAAAAAGAAAGATCAAACGAACATCCTTTTCTAAGATCAAGCATGTTCTGGATACTCCGGACCTCCTTGATGTGCAATTAAGTTCTTTCGAGGACTTCCTGCAATCCAGGGTGCGGCCGAACAAACGCCAGGACATCGGTCTGGAAAACGTTTTTCGCACCGTCTTCCCGATCGAAGACAATCACGACACCTTTGTACTCGAGTACAAGCATTATTCGATCGGAAAGCCGCGGTATGAAGAACAGGAGTGCGTGGAGCGCGGTATTACCTATTCCGTTCCGCTCAAGGCACGGCTTGTGCTGAAGGTCGCCGAAGAAGATTCGGACACCAGTGCGCTCGCCGGCACGGTTGAGCAGGACGTGTTTTTCGGAAATATCCCCTACATGACACCCCGCGGCACCTTTATTATCAACGGCGCCGAACGTATTATCGTCAGCCAGCTCCAGCGTTCACCGGGCGTCTTCTTCAACGACGCACGGCATCCCAACGGCACGGTGCTGTACAACGCACGCATCATTCCGATGCGCGGCTCCTGGGTAGACCTGACAACGGATATCTTCGACGCGATCTATGTGACGATCGACCGCCGCAAGAAATTTCCGGTCACCATCTTCCTGAGAGCGATCGGCTTCGGCACGGATTATCAGATCCTGGAACAGTTCAACGTCCTTGAAACTCTGCCGGTCGGCGGTGAGCTTGAAGGCCGCCTTGTCACAACACCCGTGATCGACGGCAAGACCGGCGAGGTGATCCTCAATGCCGGAACCGCCGAAGACAAATGGGTCATTCTTGACAGCAAGATCATCGGCGACCTGAAAAAAAGCAAGGTCAAAACCGTTGAGGTCATCAATCCGAACCGCGAAGTCGACTTTAAACTGCTTGCCAACTCGATCCGCCGCGAACGCGACAAACTGGGCATCGGCGACGAAGAAGACAAAGAGCCCACCACCGAAGACGCGCTTATCTATCTCTACCGGAATCTGCGCAACGGCGAACCGCCCAACATCGAAACGGCTCAGAAATTTTTTGAAAAACTGTTCTTCAGTCCGAAGAAATACGACCTGGGTCAGGTCGGACGTTACCGGATGAACAAGAAGTTCAACCTGAACATCCCGCTTGAGAACACGGTGATCACGCCGGAAGACTTCATCATGATCGTCGACCAGCTGATCAGCATGCGGCGCGGTGAAAAGGCCTCGGATGATATCGATCATCTGGGAAACCGCCGCGTAAAGACCGTCGGGGAGCAACTGGCGAACCAGTTCTCGCTGGCCTTTACCCGCATGTCCCGTACGATCAAGGACCGGATGAACATTCACAACGCGGAGACCCTTACCCCGCAGGAGCTGATCAACAGCCGCATCCTGACATCCGTCATCAATACCTTTTTCGGTACCTCGCAGATGTCGCAGTTCATGGACCAGACCAATCCTCTGGCGGAACTGACCCACAAGCGGCGACTGTCAGCCCTGGGTCCGGGCGGTTTGACCCGCGAACGCGCCGGATTTGAAGTCCGCGACGTGCATTATACCCATTATGGACGGCTTTGCCCGATCGAGACCCCCGAAGGTCCCAACATCGGTCTTATCTCCTCGCTTGCCAACTACGCGGTCGTGAACCGTCTCGGTTTTGTCGAGACCCCCTACCGCAAGGTCGTGCATAACAAAGGCGGCACCAAGGTTTCCACTACGGTCGAATTCCTTTCTGCGGACGATGAGGACCGGAACATGATCGCCCAGGCAAATGCGCCCCTGAACGATAAAAGTGAATTTGTCAACGAGCACATCCGCTGCCGCCATCAGGCGGATTATCCTGTCGTTCGCCCCGAAAGCGTGAACTACATGGATGTGTCGCCGATCCAGATGGTTTCCGCCGCTGCGGCCCTGATCCCCTTCCTTGAACATGATGACGCCAACCGCGCGCTCATGGGATCGAACATGCAGCGTCAATCCGTCCCCCTGCTGACGCCGAAGGCCCCGCTGGTCGGGACCGGGATCGAACCCGGCGTGGCGCGGGACAGCCGTGCGGTGCTCACCTCTCCGATCGACGCCATCGTTGAATACGTTGACGCGCGCAAGATCGTCCTGCGTCCGCTTGAAGATTTCGACGCGGACGTTTCACTGGATGAAAATGAAGGACGGATCGTATTCGACCTTCAAAAATTCCAGCGGACCAATCAGGACACCAGCATCAATCAGCGCCCCATTGTCCAGAAGGGCAATAAGGTCAAGGCCGGCGATCCCATTGCGGACGGCACCTCGACCGATCAGGGCGAACTGGCGCTCGGCCGGAACGTGCTTGTGGCCTTCATGCCCTGGCGCGGCTACAACTATGAGGATGCCATTATCCTGAACGAACGCCTGGTCAAGGAAGATGTCTTTACCTCCGTGCACGTCAAGGAAGTAGAACTGGAAGTCCGGGAAACCAAGCGGGGAAGCGAAGAGCTGACCCGTGAGATCCCGAACGTCTCCGAAGAGGCTACCAAGAACATCGACTCGAACGGCATGATCCGTATCGGCGCACCGGTAACCCATGGCGACATCATAATTGGTAAAGTCACCCCGAAAGGGGAGACGGACCCCACCCCGGAAGAAAAACTGCTCCGGGCGATCTTCGGCGAAAAAGCCGGCGATGTGAAAGACGCTTCCCGCCGCGCAGACCCCAGCACCAACGGCGTGGTGATCGATACCCGCCTCTTTGAGCGAAAGGGAAAAGAATCCCGCCGCGACGAAAAGGAAAAACTTGAAAAACTGGAACGGCAGCTGATCGAACGTATCAGCACCCTGCGCCATAAATTCATCACGAAACTTCAGAAACTTATCGAAGAACATCCCTGCGCCGGCATTTACGACAAGGGCGGCAACCTGCTGCACAACAAGCGCAAGACCTGGAACTGGGAGTTTTTCGAGACCTGCGACTTTGACCATATCGATATGGAAAAGCCCTGGATCGACAATGAAGCGATCTTTAACCGGGTGCAAAAACTGGTTGAGAACTACCTGAACATCTCCGAGGAGATCATCGAGGACATCCGGAACGAAGAATTCAAGGTCCGTGCGGGCGACGACATGCAGCCCGGCGTTCTGAAACTTGCCAAGGTCTACATCGCAAGCAAGCGTAAGATCTCCGTCGGGGACAAGATGGCCGGCCGCCACGGGAACAAGGGCGTCGTGTCCATTATCGTTCCCGAGGAAGACATGCCTTTCCTTCCGGACGGAACCCCCGTGGATATCGTTCTGAATCCGCTGGGCGTGCCTTCCCGTATGAACCTCGGGCAGCTTTATGAGACCATGCTCGGCTGGGCGGCGCACGAACTGGGCGTCTATTTTGAGACACCCGTATTCGACGGCGCCAGCATCGGCGAGATCGCGGCCCTGATGAAACAGGCGAACCTCCCTGAAAACGGAAAGGTCGACCTCTATGACGGGCGCAGCGGACAAAAGATCGATAATCCGGTCGCCTGCGGTTACATCTATATGATGAAACTGGCGCACATGATCGAAGACAAGATGCACGCACGGTCCACAGGCCCTTACTCCCTCATCACACAGCAGCCTCTGGGCGGAAAAGCCCAGTTCGGCGGCCAGCGCTTCGGAGAAATGGAAGTGTGGGCGCTTGAGGCTTACGGCGCCGCCCATACGCTTCAGGAAGTACTTACCGTCAAATCCGACGACGTGGACGGAAGAACGCGTATTTACAATGCGATCGTGAAGGGCGAGAACCTGCCTGCGTACGGAACGCCGGAATCCTTCAATGTTCTGCTGAAAGAACTCGAGGGTCTCGGAATTGAAATGGATTTGATATAATATCCTTCTATAGGAGGAGTTACTTTGGCATTGAGCACATTACAACAAAAGTCGACGAGCAAAGACTTCCAGAAAATACAGATACGTCTTTCCTCGCCGGAATCGATATTGAGTAAATCCCGCGGTGAGGTCCTGAAACCCGAGACCATCAACTATCGCTCCTACAAACCCGAAAAAGACGGGTTGTTCTGCGAAAAGATATTTGGTCCGGTCAAGGACTGGGAATGTCACTGCGGCAAATACAAACGCATTCGCTACAAAGGGATCGTCTGCGACCGATGCGGCGTGGAAGTTACGCGCAAAAGTGTCCGGCGCGAACGGATGGGCCATATTAACCTGGCCGTTCCGGTCGTTCATATCTGGTTCCTGAAATCCATCCCCTCGAAACTGGCGAATGTTCTCGGGATTGCCGCAAAAGAACTCGAACAGATCATTTACTATGAATCGTATGTCGTGATCCAGCCCGGCAAGGCCGAAGTCGAGGATAACGGAAAAGTACGCCCCGTCCGCCATATGGAATTGCTGGATGAGGATACCTATTTCGAACTTCTCTACGCCTACGGGGAAGAATCCGAACAGACGATCGATGAAAAGGACCTGTTCATCGCCAAGACCGGCGCTCAGGCGGTTTACGAACTGCTGGTCGATCTTGACGTTCATCAGATCGTCAGCGAACTGAAGGCGCAGCTTAAGACGACGAACTCCGTTTCCGAACGCGACGACATCGTCAAACGCCTTAAGATACTGAAATCTTTCCTGAACAATGAAGATGAAGAACCGATCAACCGTCCGGAATTCATGATCCTGAAGGTGCTTCCCGTCATTCCTCCGGAATTACGCCCGCTTGTCCCGCTGGAAGGCGGACGTTTTGCGGCTTCGGACCTGAATGACCTCTACCGCCGCGTGATCATCCGGAACAACCGCTTAAAACAGCTGATCGATATCAAGGCTCCGGAAGTCATCCTCCGGAACGAAAAACGCATGCTCCAGGAAGCCGTGGACTCCCTTTTCGACAACGGAAGAAAACGTGCGGCGGTCCGTTCCGGCACACGCCGTCCGCTGAAATCCCTGTCCGATATGCTCAACGGCAAAGAGGGCCGGTTCCGTCAGAACCTGCTCGGGAAACGCGTCGATTATTCTGCGCGTTCCGTGATCGTTGTGGGTCCCGAATTGAAGATGCACGAATGCGGTATCCCGAAAAAAATGGCTACCGAACTGTTCAAGCCGCATCTCATCCACGAATTGCTTGTCCGCGGGAAAGCGGGAACGGCCAAGGTCGCCAAGACCATGGTCGAACGTCGCGACCCCGAGGTCATGAACCTTCTGGAATATGTCGTAAAAGATCACCCCGTTCTGCTGAACCGCGCACCGACCCTGCACCGTCTGGGTATTCAGGCGTTCCAGCCCATCCTGATAGACGGGAAAGCCATCCGTATCCATCCGCTCGTTTGTTCCGCGTTCAACGCCGACTTCGACGGGGACCAGATGGCGGTGCACGTGCCGCTTTCCTTTGAAGCGCAGATCGAGTGCCGCATGCTGATGCTTGCGAGCAGCAACATCCTGCACCCCGCGCACGGGAACCCGATCGCCATTCCTTCACAGGACATGGTGCTGGGCTCCTATTACATCACCCGTGCCAAATCCAACCAGCCCGGCGAGGGTTCCGTCTTTTACAGTAAGGACGAAGCCCTGCTTGCTCTGGAAAACAACTGGGTGACCCTGCACGCGAAGGTCAAACTGCTGGTGGAGGGAAAGATCATTCCCACCACGATCGGCCGCATCCTGTTCAACTCGATCGTTCCCGATGAACTGCCGTTCTACAACGAACTCATTACCAAAAAACGGATCGAAAGCATTGTCGGGGAAAGCAACCGCATCGTCGGCATCAACCGCACGGTGGAATTTCTGGACGACCTGAAAAACCTCGGTTTCGCCATGGCGACCCAATCCGGCGTATCCATCGGGCTTTCAGACGTTATCATCCCGGAAGACAAATTTACCATTATCGATAAGACCCAGAAAAGCGTGAATGACATCAACGATAAACGCAGCCGCGGATTCATCACGGAGAACGAGCGTTACAACAAGGTCATTGACGCCTGGTCAAAGACCACCGATGCCGTACAGGCGGTCATGAACAAAAAGCTGGTCGAAGACAACGAAGGTTTCAACCCGCTGTTCATGATGTCCGACTCCGGCGCCCGCGGCTCCAAGGACCAGATCAAACAGCTTGCCGGTATGCGCGGACTGATGAACAAACCGCAGAAGAACGTGACCGGCGGCGGCGGCGATATTATTGAAACGCCCATTACCTCGAACTTCAAAGAAGGGCTGACCGTTCTGGAATACTTCATTTCCACCCACGGCGCCCGAAAAGGTCTTTCCGATACGGCCCTGAAGACGGCGGATGCCGGTTACCTTACCCGTCGTCTCGTTGACGTCGCCCAGGATGTGGTGATCAACGAAGAGGACTGCGGTACGATCAACGGAATTCGCGTCACGTCCCTGAAAGAAGGGGAAAATATTATTGAATACCTGAAAGAACGTATCGTCGGCCGCGTACTGCAGGAAGATGTGATCGACCCCCTGACC
The DNA here is from genome assembly GCA_016937825.1 of Fidelibacterota bacterium. GTDB lineage: Bacteria > Fidelibacterota > Fidelibacteria > Fidelibacterales > Fidelibacteraceae > M50B103. The sequence goes on from JAFGVT010000120.1 coordinate 9,696, forward strand.
GACGAGGTCATCGCGGAAGTCGGCCAGTTCGTCGACGAGACGCTGGCAGACCGCATCTCCAATAGCAATGTGGAATCCGTCTATATTCGTTCCGTCCTCACCTGTGAAGCCCGGACCGGCGTTTGTGCGAAATGCTACGGACGCAACCTGGCGACCGACAAACTGGTCAACACCGGAGAGGCCGTGGGAATTATGGCCGCGCAATCCATCGGTGAGCCCGGCACGCAGCTGACCCTGCGTACCTTCCACATCGGCGGTACCGCCAGCCGTATCATTCAGGAATCGCATCAGACGGCACGTTTCGAAGGACGGGTTGAATTTTCCGACAATCTTCTGATCTCGGAAAACGACCTGAACATCGTGCTCGTCCGTAACGGAAAAATATCGATCATCGACAGTGACAACCGCAATCTCATCACCTACACCATTCCTCAGGGAGCCAAGGTGCATGTGAAGGACGGCGGCCAGGTCGGGACCGATACCATTCTTTACGACTGGGATGCCTACAACGAACATATCGTATCCCGCTATGACGGGAAGGTCAAGTTCATCGATCTGATCGAAGGCGTGACCTATGACGAGGTCACCGATTCTTCCGGCCATATGGAATGGCAGGTCATTGCGTCCAAAGACCGTGAAAAGACCGCGCGCGTCGCGATCCTGAACGATGCGGGCGAACTGGTCGGCAAGCCCATCGCACTGCCGGAGAACAGCTCGATCATCGTCAAGGAAGGCGACAAGGTCATCCAGGGACAGACCATGGCAAAACGCTC
>JAFGVT010000121.1 GCA_016937825.1 Fidelibacterota bacterium
CCCCCGGTTATTTCGAGTTCAACCCCTCCCTGCGTCGGGGTTGGAAGAAGGAGTTACTTCCATGTCCCGGGGCAAGCCCCCGGTTATTTCGGGTTCAACCCCTCGACAAGCTCGGGGTTAATGAGCACAAAAGTCGCGCTTTGCTGCGGACCCCCGGCAAGCTTGGGTTTATGAATAAAACGTTATCATCTGCTACGTTTTACCGGAAAACCCGGGATAAAATACAATGACAATCGCTGATCGTTTATTTTTTGAAAAGTGCAAGATCACAGCGTATAGTGTTTAAACATCTCAAACAGCCTGTCCTCATCCCCGATCGTTTCCGCCTTCCATCCGGACTGCCGGGCGGCCAGAACATTTTCTTCCCGGTCATCCACGAACAGCGTTTCGGCGGGGTCAATATTGAACATTTGTTCAAACCTGGCGTAAGCGCGCGGGTCGGGTTTAATAAAGCCTTCCACATAAGAAACATAAAAAAACCGGATCACGCGGTTCAGGTCCGTTTGCTTGCATATTGCGTCAAAGTCCAGGGAGTTGGTATTGGAAAAAAGGAAAACGGGATGGCGTTTTTTAAGCCAGTGGATCATCGCCCAGGTACGGGTCCGCATTGAGAATGCCTTGTGAATATTATCCTGGTAACGCTTTTCATCGCCCGGTGCGAGGGGAATGCAGGCATTGAGTTCTTTGAAAAACTCGTTCTCGCTTCGTTTTCCGGTCTCGAACTCTCTGAAGAAGGGCGATCCGAAAAAACGCATAAAGGCCTCATAATCCCAGCGCATGGTATCCGTAAAACGCCGGTAATCCACATCCATGATGATGTTGCCGAGATCAAAAACGATATTCTTAACGGCCGGTACGGATCGTGTCATCATTGCTCATCGGGGCTTTAAAGTTCGATCAGATCGCGGGGCGAGTCGGTGATGATCTCGCATCCGGTTTCGGTGACAATGACATCATCCTCAATGCGGACGCCGCCCCATTCGGGAAGGTAGATCCCCGGTTCCACCGTGACCACCTGGTTCGGTTTCAGGATCTTGTCATACTTCGGCGACAGGCGCGGCTCTGCGTGGATCTCCAGTCCGAGCCCGTGCCCCAGTCCGTGCCCGAAATAGTCGCCGTAGCCTTTCGCAGCGATCAGATCGCGGGAGATGGCATCCACGGCTTTCCCCGTCAACCCCGCCCGGATGCCTTTCAGCGCGGCCATCTGCGCATCCTGTACGATCGTATAGATCTCGCGCTGTTTCGCATCCGCCTTGCCGAGACAGACGGTACGCGTAACGTCCCCGTGGTATCCCCGGCTCATCGCTCCGAAGTCGATCGTGACAAGATCCCCCCTTTGCAGGACCCTTTCGGTTGGTTTGTGGTGCGGACGGGCGCTGTTGGGACCCGAGGCGACAATGGTGTCGAAACTGTCCCGTTCACTTCCCAAGGATTTCATGATAAAAGATAATTTCGCGTCCAGCTGACGTTCCGTGATACCCGGACGGATATCCTCCAGCAGGCGGGCAAAGGCCGCGTCGCTGATGCGGGCGGCTTCCCGAAGAGCCTCCAGTTCTTCCGGCTCTTTTACCGAAGCGAGCTCTTCCATCAGCATGGCCGTGTTCTTAAAGATCGTCTTGGGAAACATGGCGATCATCTTTTCCGCCTCTTCGTAGGAAAGGCGGTTGCCCTCGAAGCCGACCGTTGTTCCGGGAAGGATGCATCCGCTTTTTTCGAGCGCAGCGAAAAGGTCCCCTTCCTCGGGGACGATGATATTCATATTGTTCACTTCGGAGGCGCTTTGCGTTTTGTATCTGAAATCCGTAAAGAACCAGGCATCTTCGCGGTTGATATAGCATAAGCCGTTCGATCCGGAGTATCCGGAAATATAGCGAAGGTTCGACCCCGTCCGAAGCAGGATGCCGTCGATCCGGTATTCCCCGAAGGTTTCTCTCAGTCTTTTAAGTTTCGCGGTATTCATGTTCTTATTCCTTTTTTGCTTCCTTCATCAGAATGTTCACCCGGTCGATCTCTTCCTTAATGCGCTGGGACCCGGGGTCGCGCTGCTGCAGTTTGAGGAGGATCCCCAGGGCCTGATCGTAAAGACCCTGCCGGATATACAGGGTTGCCATGGTCATGGTCTCGATCCCGTAGTGGGTCTGAGGGCCGATCTTATTGGCGTTCGGCACCAGAGAGGGCGCCTGCTTCTTCGGCGGAGTATATGCGGATTCGGGGATGATCGAGATCTCTTTTTTCGGCGCGGGCTGGGATATCTCCTCCTCCGGGGCGGGCTTGTCCATTTCATTGATCAGGTGCTGGATGTAGGCGTTATCGTCGGACCCCGGGAGGGTCTCGGCTTTCAGCTCGTCCTGTCCGATATTGGGGATCGTCAGATCTGCGACCGGGGTCACGTCGGAAAATTTCTGAAGGTACTGGTACATTTCCCGGGTCCCTTCTTTATGAGCAAGGATCAGGCTGTAGATATACTTCAGCTCGCCGACGGAATAATTGTCCTTGTTAAGCTTCAGGAGCATTTCAGCCGCAGAAATGAAATCCGGGTCGTAACGCAGAACGTGGGTAAAGCTGTCGATCGCATTGAAAATATCCTGTTTCTGGTAGTGGCACAATCCCAAAATGAACCAGACCAGGGCGTTTTCCGGATTGCTATTCAGGAGTCTAACGGCTTTTTTCAGCGCCGCTTCGTCCTCGTTCCTGTCCAGATGCTCCAGGATTTCCTGGCCGCGTTCATAAAACGTCAGTCGTTCCATTGTTCTACTCCATGTGTCCCTGTTCGCGCAGGCTGACATAACCCGAATGCCCGATAATGATATGGTCCAGCAAGGGTATGTCCAGGATCTCTCCCGCCTGGCGGATCGTGCGGGTAATCTCGATATCCTGCCTGCTCGGCTTCAGTTCGCCGCTCGGGTGGTTGTGCATCAGGATGATGGCGGAGGCCAGGTAGTCGATCGCGGGTTTAAACACTTCCCGCGGATGCACGATCGAAGCGCTGATGCTCCCGACGGATATGGTGATATCGCGGGTTGCGCGGTGCGCGCGGTTCAACAGGATCACCTTGCAGATTTCCTTGTTCATCAGCCGCATCCGCTCCCCATAGGCGTTCGCCACGCTTTCCGGACCCGTGATCACCGGCATGTCGTTCATCTGAAGCGCCTCGTGAAATCGCGCGCCCAGCTGAAAGGCAGCCGCCAGGGTCGCGGCCTTTGCCGGCCCTACGCCGTGATGTTTTGAAAGAGCTCCCGTTGTCATCATCCCCAGCTGCAGAAGTCCGTCGTGTTCGGACAGCAGCTGCTTCGCGATATCGAGCGCGGTCTGTTTTGCCGTTCCGGATTGCAACAGGATCGCCAGCAGTTCTGCATGGCTCAGGGTCTCGATCCCCTGCCGTAAACATTTTTCACGCGGCCGGTCATCTTCCGGCCACTGCTTCATGGTCGTTTTCGTCACCCCCATATGTCCCCCTTACGTTATTTTACATGTTCCGCGGACTTTTTTGGAACCATTTCTGAATATAGTCAATGATCACGGATGTCGGCGTTCCGGGGCCGAAGATCTCGGCAACGCCCATGGACCTCAGCTCCTGCATGTCCTCTTCCGGAATGACGCCGCCGCCGATCAGGAGGATGTCTTCCATGCCATTCTCCTTCATCAGGTCCAACACCTTCGGGAAAATGGTCATGTGCGCACCGGAAAGGATCGACAGGGATATGACATCCGCATCTTCATGAACGGCCGCCGAAACGATCATCTCGGGTGTTTGCCGCAAGCCCAGGTAGATCACTTCCATGCCGGCGTCGCGCAAGGCGTTCGCTATCACTTTTGCCCCCCGGTCATGTCCGTCAAGTCCGGGTTTAGCCAATACGATTCGTATCTTTTTTTCCATATTATCCTCTGTTTGCATCAAATGTCTTTGCTGTCAAGCACAAAGGTCACGGGGCCCTCGTTGATCAGAGCTACGTCCATCATCGCCCCGAATTCCCCCTGTTCGACCGGGATCGCCCGGGCCCGGAGCTGTTCGCAGAAACGGGTGTAGAGGCGTTCCCCCTCATCCGGTGAGGCCGCGCCCGTAAAGCTCGGCCGGCGCCCTTTGCGCCAGTCCCCGCACAGGGTGAACTGGGAAACGACCAGCGCCGATCCCCCGGCGTCTTTCAGGGATATGTTCATTTTCCCTGCGCTATCGGGAAATATCCTCAGGTCGCTGACCTTGCCGGCCAGAAAGGCGGCATCGGTATCGCTGTCACCCGCAGCGACACCCAGCAGGACCAGCAGGCCGTTCCCGATCCGGCCGATGATACGGTCGTCCACGCTGACTTCCGCTTTTTTGACTCGTTGTATGACGGCGATCATGGTCCTGTCTTCATTTAAACCAATAATTTAGGGTAAAAATATCCGAACTTCAATCTTTACAGTAAAATAATCAGCTGCCGGCGGGGCCGGTGCTTTTATCCCGTTTTCGCTGGTAAAAGCGTCCTCGCTTCATTTCCAGTGCTTCGATCTTTCCGTCCGCATCCAGGGTGTCGAGATATTTGTTCAGCTCGTTGATGTGCAGCCCGAGTATGCCGGACAGATCCGCCACCGTGCAGGGCCTCCGGGAAACGGTTTCAAGAATGGTGTTCTCAATGTCTTTTCTGAATGAGGGTTTTTCCTTGCGTTCCGATACCGGTGCGATGATCTCCGTCTGCGGAAGACCCCAGTCTTTTTTGATCTTTTCTAAGGTTTTCCCTTCGGCCGCACGCAAACCGCCGATCGTCCCCGGGCGGTCCAGGGTATTGATCTGTATGAGATCGGCTCCCGTTCGTTGAATGGCTGTTTTCAGCGCGGCCAGGTTCTCTGCGTCATCGTTATATCCCGGAAGAATGAACACCTCCAGCCATATCTTTCCTTTATATTCCTTTCGGAGTTCCTCGAATCCGCGGATGTGGCGTTCGACATCCAGATCGTGATGCGGCCGGTTCAGTTTCAGAAATGCGCTTGGTGTTGCCGCATCCAGGGAGGGCATGATCACATCGGCCGGCAGCACCTCCCGCCGCACCCCGGGATCCGGGAAAAGCGTGCCGTTCGTCAATACGGCTACCGGGATACGCGGAAAGCGTTCCTTGATGAAGAGGATCAACTCTCCGATACGGCTGTTCAGGGTGGGCTCTCCGGAACCCGAAAACGTAATATAGTCCGGGGCGGGGTTTTGCCTGAAATAGTCTTCCAGTTCGCGGGTCACCGCATCTAAGGGAACGTACTCGTCCCGCCTGACCGTCAGCCGGGTGGTTGCCCCGCATTCGCAGTAGACACAATTCAGGGAACAGACTTTGAAGGGAACCAGGTCCACGCCCAGGGAAACACCCAGCCGCCGCGAGGGCACCGGTCCGAAAAGATACTGATAGCTCATCATTATTCCTTAATCATAAGCTTTGCGAACGTCAGCCGCGTCCTGCAGGTCTGCGAGGATCTCCGTCCACTTTGCGCTTTTCCAGGTCCCAAGCTTGCGGTGGACAAGGTGATATTTTTCCGGAATGGGGTGGGTCCCAATGATCACGGGAACCTGATAGCGCGTCTCGATAAAGCGCTTGAACTGCTCAAGACGGGGACACGGAGGATAGCCCACGACCAGGCCGGTGGCAAGGTGAATGACTTCCGCTCCGTTCCGGATCATTTCCTCGGGAGCATATTCCACGTTTCCCCCCGGGCAGCCGCCGCAGCTGGTATATCCGACGATCTCGACATTGCTGTCTTTGGGATACGACGCGAACGCCCCCGCACGTTCGCGCAAAGCACGGAAGCATTTGCCTCCGGCACAGGTGTGATAACGATGGCAAATAATGATCCCGATCCGGGTTGTTTTCA
>JAFGVT010000122.1 GCA_016937825.1 Fidelibacterota bacterium
TCTTTCCTGGCCATCATTTGTGCGGTGAGCGGGATCTCGAAAGCCCCCGGCACCCAGACGGCGTGCAGGTCTTCCGCCTTTCCGCCGTGACGCAGAAAACAGTCTTCCGCTCCGGAGAGAAGTTCTTTGGTGAGAAGGTCGTTGAAACGCGACACCACGATCGCCAGTTTCATGCCTTCGGCATTCAGGTTTCCTTCAATGTGTTTCATTTCTATTTTTCCTTTCCTTCATTGTTTTTATCCAGGATCATGTGACCCATTTTGTCACGCTTGGTCTCCAGGTAGGACTTATTGCTTGCGGTCGGCTCGATCTCGACCGGCACGCGCTCGACGATCTCAAGATCATAGCCGGACAGGCCGATGACCTTCGTGGGATTGTTGGTCATCAGGCGCATTTTGCGGATGCCGAGGTCCTTGATGATCTGAGCCCCGGCGCCGTAATCGCGGAGGTCGGGTTTGAATCCCAGTTCGATGTTCGCCTCGACGGTGTCGAATCCCTGGTCCTGCAGTTCGTAGGCCATGAGCTTGTGTTTCAGTCCGATCCCCCGGCCTTCCTGGCGGAGATAGATGAGCGCGCCGTTTCCGGCATCGGCGATCTTTTTGAGCGCCGCATCTTTTTGCGCGCCGCAGTCGCAGCGGGCGGAGTGAAAAACGTCCCCGGTGAGGCATTCGGAGTGGACCCGGATGAGGGCGGGGGTCTCGGGATCGAACTCGCCCATCGTGATGGCGATGTGTTCCTTTCCGTCCAGAAGATCCTTGTAGAGCGTCAGTTTGAACTCCCCGTATTCATTGGGGAAGCGGACGGTGATGATCTTTTCGATATAATGTTCTTTTTTACGGCGGTACGCGATCAGATCGGCGATGGTGATGATCTTGAGGCGGTGTTTTTTCGCAAACGCCATCAACTCGGGCAGCAGCATCATGGTCCCGTCTTCCGCCATGATCTCGCACATCATGGCAACCGGCCGGCACCCGGCCAGGCGGCAGAGATCGCTGGAGGCTTCGGTATGTCCGGCCCGGCGCAATACGCCCCCGGGTTTTGCGACGATGGGAAAGATATGCCCCGGACGTCCGAGCTGCCCCGGTTTGCCTTTGGGGTCGGCAAGGACGGAAAATGTCTTTGCGCGGTCGTGCGCGGAGATCCCGGTCGTGGTCCCTTCCAGGGCGTCCACGCTGACGGTAAAACCCGTGCTGTGAAGGGAGGAATTGTCCGTTACCATGGCGCTCAGTCCGAAACGGTCGGCAACCTCCTTTTCCACCGCGGCGCAGACCAGTCCGCGCGCCTCTTTGGCCACAAAATTGATGGCGGCCGGCGTGACGAATTGCGCTGCCTGGACAATATCTCCCTCGTTCTCGCGGGAGGGATCGTCCACAACGATGAGCATTTTCCCTTCCTTAATATCCCGGATCGCTTCTTCGATCGTATTAAAAACATATTCCGGTTCTTGTTCCTGCTGTTTGTTGTTCATAGCGTGTATCCCCATGCTTCCAATGTTGTCCTGCTCAGTTTTTCTTTGTTTCCGCTGAATTTTGCCAGGTATTTTCCGATGATATCCGTTTCCACATTTACCTTTCCGCCGGGGGGAAGGTCTCCCAGGGTCGTATGCGAGAGGGTGTAAGGGATCACCGCGACGGAAAAGCGGTCCCGCGTTACCGACACGATCGTCAGACTGACGCCGTCAAGGGCAACGCTGCCCTTCTCGACCATAAGCGCCGTGAGGGCTTCCGCGGTCCGGAATGTCATTTCCGTGCTGTCCCCCCGCCCTTCCCGCTTTATCAGTTCCGCGGTCCCGTCGATGTGCCCCTGCACCAGATGTCCGTCAAAGCGGCCGCTTGCGGGCATGCCCCGTTCCAGGTTGACCGTCTGCCCGGGTTTCCAGTCCTTCAGGGTCGTGCGTGCAAGCGTTTCGGCGACCGCATCCGCGGAAAAGCCTTCGGATGAACGTTCGACGACGGTGAGGCAAATGCCGTTGACGGCAACGGAGTCGTCTTTTTCAAGATGCTCCCCCAATTCTTTTGAGCGGATGCGGAGGCGCAGGCCTTCTCCCTTCCGGGTGATCCCGTCGACCGCAGCGCGCGTTTCGATAATGCCTGTGAACATAAGACCGTCCTTTAATATCTGTGGATAATGCCGCTGAAATGCATGTCCGGACCGCTCGGCTCCCAAGCGGAGGAAACAAAGCGCCGTGCCTCCGAAACCGTCCGCTGCGGCACCTGCATCATGCGGACGCCGCCGCCCAGCAGTTCCGGAGCAATGAATAGCTCCAGCCGGTCGATAAGATCCCGTTCCGCCAGCATGCTGTGAAGACGTCCCCCGCCTTCCGCCAGGATCGACTGTATCCCCTGTTCCCCCAGCTGTTTCAATCCGTCCTTCAGGCCGTCGGCGGCGTTGTCGAACGTTGTGATTACCCGCACGTTCATTTTTTCCATGCGTGTTCTCCATTCCGCCGAAGCGGCCGGACCGGCTATCACGGTCAGCGGGATATCGCCGGCGCTTTTGACCAGGCGGGTGTTCGCAGAAAGGATCCCTGCCGGATCAAAGACAAGCCGCACCGGATCCTCCCCTTCCGCGTCCCGGACGGTCAGTTGAGGATCGTCCGCCAGCACGGTCCCGATCCCGACCAGCACCGCATCGGCGGCGGCACGCATTTCATGGGCCTTTTTCCGGGACAGGTCCGACGTGATCCACTTGGACTGTTTCCGGCTATCGGCGATATAGCCGTCGAGGGTCATGCCCATTTTGGCAATGACATAGGGAACTCCGACGGTCATCATTTTGATAAAGGGCTGGTTCAGGGCGGCGCAGGCTTCGGACAAGATGTTCTCGACTACCCGGACACCCGCATCGCGCAGGGTTGCGATCCCCTTGCCCGAGACAAGAGGATTGGGGTCCGTCATGCCGACATACACTTTTTTTATCCCTGCACGGATAATGGCGTCGGTACAGGGCGGCGTTTTCCCGGTGTGGCAGCAGGGCTCCAGCGTTACGACCATCTCGCAGCCGGAGAGATCCCCGCCCGCATTGCGGATGGCGTTCACCTCGGCGTGCGCCTGACCGCAGCATTCATGGCGGCCGCGGCCGATGATCTTACCGTCCCGGAGAATGAGCGCGCCCGTGCGCGGATTCGGCGAGACGCGCCGCGTTCCGTCCGCCGCCAGGCGAAGGGCTTCGCGCATCCAATTCTCAATCATTTCATTTTTATTCTCAGACATAAAAAATCCCCGGTCACATACGGGGAAGAAATGCACAGGTTGTATCTTCTCTCATCCGGACTATACCGTCGGCGACTGAATTTCACAGTCTCAGTCCGCCGAATGATGTTTGCTTCGTTCATTCTGCGCGGAGTCGCGGGCTTTCACCGCCGGTAGGGACATGCTCCCTTCCCCGAAGATGGGTGAATATAGGAAATGCAAGCATCACGCGCAACGTATTTTATACGGAAATCCGCAAGAACTGAAGCTCATCCTAAATTCCCGTTAGGATTTTGTGTCATTTTCCTTTAAATTTGGCAATTGATTTTATGTTATTAACAATCGTTCATTCACCGGGATCGACACCGTCTCCTGTTCACCCTTCTTCACGGTTGGATTTTGGAGTTTCTGTCTTTTCGGTTTTTCAGAGAAAGGATGCAACACATGAAGGTCATTACGATCGCATTGGGCGGGAATGCGCTGGGGAACACGCCCGAAGAGCAGCTGAAGCAGATTGAAAAGGCCGTGCCCTCGCTGGTGGACCTGATCACGCAGGGTCACAAGATCATTTTGACGCACGGCAACGGTCCGCAGGTCGGCATGATCTACAAGGCCTTTGAATATGCATCGTCGAACACCGATAAGATCTGCCGGTTTGACCTGCAGGAATGCACCGCCATGAGCCAGGGCTATATCGGTTACCACCTTCAGCAGGGGATCAAAAAGGAACTGCGCCGTCTGGGCATGCCCTGGCACGTTTCCACCGTGATCTCCCAGGTCGAGGTCGATCCGGAAGACCCCAGTTTCCGGGATCCCTCAAAACCCATCGGCGATTTTTACAGCGAAGCGGAAGCCGCCGCGATCATGCGGTCCCATCCCGGCCAGATCTTCAAAGAGGATGCCGGCCGCGGCTGGCGGCGGGTGGTCGCCTCCCCGAAGCCGGTGTTCATTGTGGAGCAGGATTCCATTCTGAACCTGCTGGACCATAAATTCATCATTATCACCTGCGGCGGCGGCGGGATCCCGGTCGTCAGGGACGCCCAGGGGGACTACCGTGGGATATCTGCCGTGATCGATAAGGATTTTACGGCCGCCATGCTGGCGGACTTGGTGGAGGCGAATTACCTGTTCATCCTGACCAATGTGGAGCGCGTATCGATCAATTACGGGAAGGAAAACGAGCGTGAGATCGGTGAAATGACCCTGGCGGAAGCCCGCCGCTACGCTGAGGAAGGGCAGTTCTCGCCCGGCAGCATGCTCCCGAAAATTAACGCCGCGATCCGCTTTGTGGAATCTGGCAGCAACCGCAAGGCCGTGATCACTTCGCTGGAAAAGGCGCACCTTGCCATGAGCGGAAAAGTCGGGACCCTGATCAAGGAATAATTTTAAGAGAAAAAACTTGAGGCAAGTTTTCAAAATCTGACGGCTTTTTGTGATGAACATCACATTTTTTCAACAATTCCGGATAAAATCATTAAAAAAAACTTGGGGCAAGTTTTTTTATAAATGTAAAAAACTTAAAAAACTTGCCTCAAGTTTTTTTGACTCAAGTATTTTTAGCATTTTTAGTGTTTTGGGTGTTTTTTAAACGTGTGATTGATCATTCGTATCCGAACGCATCAAAATAAAAATCAAGTTCTTTGCGGACGCGCGCTTTCAGTTCGGGATCCAGTTCCCTGAAGACATTTTTCTTGTAATCTTTTACATCGTCCAGGTGCTTCCGGATGTCCGGTTCCGCAACGCTGAAATCCGGCAGGTCCAGCGTCTCATAGATGCGTTTGACGGTTTCATAGGGTTGCTCGTCCAGATCCGCGTAAGACACTTCGATCAGATGCCCTTCCGGGATCAGCGCCCGGTCAGCGAGGTACTTTTTCAGGGTCTCCCGTGAAATGTACATCACCAGGTCCCTGATCTCTTCATCGCTGAACGCGTGAAAGAACTGCGTGCGGACGACCTTGTCGTACATGTGCAGCGTGGACAGGAACACGGTATAGGGGTCCCGGTGGAGGAAGATGAACTTCGCCCCGGGGAAAAGCTCCAGCAATTCCTTTACACGTCCCGTATTATGCGGGTTTTTCAGCAGGAGCGGCTTATGATCGTTGTAGAGGCTGATATTCTTCAGCAGATACAGGTAGTCACGCTGCCATTTGCGTTTTTCTTTCGCGGTGATCCCCTTGAACACATTGTATTTGTCAAAGTAGCTGCGGTTGCGCGGAAAGAAGAAGGTATGCATTCCCGAACGGGTGGAGATCATGGTAAAGGGCTGCTCCTCTTCGGCGGGATAATACGGCGAGACCTTGATATTGTCCTGGGAGCGCTCTCCCGGGAAAAAGGGACGGGACAGGGCGCGCATCAGTTTTTTGCTCAGCAGGGCAACGGTGAACACAAAGGTCTGGTAGTTGCAGAGATAGCCGAAGCGGCGGTCCTTGTGAAGCAGGTTGTGCAAAAAGGTCGTGCCCGTCCGCCAGTGGCCGATGACGAAGAGCGGCGGCTGTCCGTCAAAGCTGATGCGGTTCAGCTTTTTACGGTTGATGTTGTTCTGAAGCACCTGAAACGGCCGGGAGAGGTAGCTCATCAGGGCGACTCGCCTTGCCATGGGGCGGTAGGGCTTGTCAATCTCGTTCGCCCGTTTCAGTTTCCGCCACACATCCGGACGCACCAGGGAGAGCTGATGCTGGGTGATCTTGTATCTTCTTCTTTTGTCTTTATGGTCGTTCTTAATGATATCCATGCCGGCTGCCGTCATTTGCTTTGAATTAATCTGATAATGGTTTCCACATCTTTTTGCCCGGGTTTCAGGATCAGATCGGGGTGCTCCGGGACTTCATAGGGCCGGTCGACGCCCGCCATGAACTGTATCTTGCCTTTTTCAGCCAACTCGTAGAGTTCGGGTTTGTTCCTGCGGCTTTCTTCCACGCTTGCATCCATGTACACGAGCCGGAACCTGTCCCTGCCGATGATCCCGGCGATCTGTTCCCGGATGGATTCCGCGGGCGAAATGAAGGTGCAGATCGTGATGAGCCCCTGTTCATTGAGCAGGCGGCACACTTCCGCGACGCGGCGCAGGTGTTCCGCCCGGTCCGGTGCCGAAAAATCCAGTTCACGGGAAAGCCCGGAACGAACGCTCTGGCCGTCCAGCAGGACCGTCACATAGCCGAGGTCAAAAAGCCGTTTTTCGAGCTGATAGGCCACGTCGCGCTTCCCGCTGCCGTGGAGACCGGTTATCCAGACGGTCTGTCCTTTCTGCTGGTATTTCTCTTCACGTTCCGCGGTGCTGACCAGGCTTTGCCCCCGGGCGATCTTTTCCCGGTCCGTTTCGCTGATGCGGTTCGGCAGTTCTTCCGCGCTGACCCGGTCGATGATCATGCCGACGGCCGAGGTGTTGTGGGTCACGGGATCGATCAGGATGAAGGATCCCGTTTCATGATTGCGTTCGTAGGCGTCAAAGAACAAGGGCTTGCTGGCGGTGATGACCACGCGGCCGATCTCGTTCAGTTTAAAGTGCCGGGCCTTGCTCCGGTGCATGGTGTTAACGTCGATCTTGTAACGGATCTCGTCGATCCTGGCTTTGGTCAGGTTCGTCGTTTGCTTGATGAGAAAATTGGTCTTCGGGTCCATTTTCTTTTCGTCCATCCAGACTAGCATGGCCTCGAAATGGCGTTCCGCCCGGGGCTGGTTGTTCGGGTGGACGAGCATATCCCCGCGCGAGATGTCGATCTCGTCCTTCAGGGTGACCGTCACGCTCTGGGGCGGGAAAGCATAATCCAGCTCGCCGTCGTAGGTGACGATCTTCCTGACCTTGCTCGTCTTGCGCGACGGCAGCACCATGACCTCGTCCCCTTTGCGGATGATCCCGCCGGCGATCCGGGCTGAGAATCCCCGGAAGTTGTGCTCCGGACGGAGGACGTACTGGACCGGATACCTCAGGTCGACAAAGTTCCGGTCCGAAGCGACATGAATGGTTTCCAGCAATTCCAGGAGGGGCTGGCCCTTGTACCAGGGCATGTTTTCGGAGGGATTGACCACATTGTCGCCCTTGAGGGCGCTCAGGGGAATAAAATGCACGTCGGGAATCGTTAGCCGGGTAAGGAAGGCCTTGTAATCCTCGCAGATCTTGTCAAAGATCTCCTTCTGATAGCCGACCAGGTCCATTTTGTTCACCGCCAGCACGACATGCTTGATCCCGAGCAGGGAGATCAGAAA
>JAFGVT010000123.1 GCA_016937825.1 Fidelibacterota bacterium
ATATTGATAAAACCCATTCGCTCCGGGACGCTGAAGGTCAGATAGTCGGTATGGGATCTCATGCCGTTATTTTACGTCGGGCTTCAGGATCTTTGCCTTGGCCTGCTTGCTGCTTTCCAGGACCTTTGAGACCGCGGCGACCATGCCGCCGATATCCGAAAGGTTCGAGGGCAGGATCAGGGTATTGTTCTCTTTGGCCAGTTTTCCGAACTCGGTAAGGTACTGTTCGGCGATACGCAGGTTGACCGCTTCGGCGCCGCCTTTTTCGTTGATCACTTTCCCGATCTCTTTCAGTCCCAGCGCGGTGGCAACGGCCACCTTTTCGATCTCGGCCGCGCGGCCTTCCGCCTCGTTGATCCGGCGCTGTTTTTCGCCCTCGGATCGCGCGATCAATTCCTGTTTGTCCCCGTCGGCACGGTTGATCTTGGCCTGTTTGTCGCCCTCGGATTCCGCGATCAGGGCGCGCTTTTCCCGTTCGGCGCGCATCTGTTTTTCCATGGCGTCCTTGATGCTCTGCGGCGGCGTGATGTTCTTGACCTCATAGCGCGTCACCTTGACGCCCCAGGGATCGGAAGCCTTGTCGACCGCATCCACGATGGAAATATTGATCGTTTCGCGTTCCTCGAAGGACTTGTCCAGCTCCATCCGGCCGATCACGCTTCGCATCGTGGTCTGGGCAAGCTGGGTGGCGGCGAACTGATAATTGTCGATGCCGTAGGAAGCCTTCACCGGGTCCATCACCTGCAGATACAGGATGCCGTCGACTTCCACGGAAATGTTGTCCCGGGTGATACAGGTTTGCGAGACCACGTCCAGCGCCTGTTCCTTCAGGGTATGCTTATAGGAAACCCGGTCGACCATGGGGACCAGAACATGGAACCCGGCCGTCAGGGTCTTTTTGTATTTTCCGAGCCGCTCGACGATAAAGGCGGACTTTTGCGGCACGACTCTGATATATTTGGCGAGGATCACGAACGCCAATATGATCAGACCTATCCAGATAATGGTTCCAATCATGTTTCTACTCCTTTAGTTGATGGGTTTAACCTTTAGTTTAATGCTGTCTTTCCCGGTGATGACCACGGGGGCGCCTTCGGGAATATCCTCGTCGGCAAAAGCCTCCCAGGATACGCCGCGGTACAGGATCTTTCCTTCGCCGTTCGCAATGGCCTTCTCCACGACGGCCTTGCGGCCGATGTAGTCATCCACGCCCTCGCTCTCCGCGCCTTCCTGGTCGCTGAAAAAGCGTTTCTTCAGCTGTCTCCGGAGTAAGATCAGGGCCGCAATGGAGAGGACCGTAAAGGACATCAGCTGCACCCAGACCGCCATGCCGGGGAAGATCCACACCAGAATGGCGGTGATCCAGGCTCCCGCTCCGAAAAAGACGACGATCAGGCCCGGAATAACGAATTCCAGAAGCGCCATGACCAGCCCGACGATGAACCAGATAAGAATCGGTGAGAATTCCATGTCTTACTCCTTTTCAAAATTTACGATAAAAAAAAGCGCGAATGTTTCGCGCTTTTTCTAAACCTATTTAAAGATTCGCCTTAATGGTCTTTATGTAGTCGGCAACATCCTCTTCGCTCATTTTTCCGTCCTTGCGATAGACGAGTACGCCGTTCTTGTTGAAAACCAGGGTGCAATAGGTGTTGTCGGTCAGTCCCCATTTATTGACAAAAACGCTGTTCCCGTCTTTAAGGTACAGCGTGTCGGGGTACTTCTTCTGCTTCCCGTTCAGGACCATGGTGACGGCAAAGGCGGGAAGTTTGGTCGCTTTGTAATTGATCACGGCGACCGTTTTCAGCAGGTCTTTGGAAATATCTTCCGCATCCAGGGTCTCTTCGGCAAGCGTATTCAGGTCCGATTCGTCCGGATCCACGTAGAACAGGCACCAGGCGGTGGTGTTGAGTTCGCTGCTGCACCAGGGCGTCTTGTCCAGGCGGCCGCCGTCCTTTCCGGAGATCTCCAGTTTCACCGGCTTTTCGCCGACAAGGATACCTTCCGCGAATGCAAATCCCGCGAACAAGGCAAGAACAGTTAACACGATCAAGAGCTTCTTCATGTTTACCCTCCTATGAGTAGTTATGTGTTCCAAAAATATATGACTTTTTTTATGCTTTCCAAACAGTATTTCTTTTACCCCTCAACTAGCCGGGAGGGGTATTTTTATTTTGTTTCTCCGGGCATTTCAGTCTATCTTTGGGCTTATGACAATCATGTTCCCCAAAATGACCGCCTCCGCCCCCGCTCCGGTCTCCGGCATCATCGCCGATCTGCACATTCACTCCACGGCGTCCGACGGCGAGTATTCCCCGGCCCGGATCGCGGCGATGCTCGACAAGGAACATATTCAGGCCGCCGCCCTGGCGGATCACGACAGCTTTGAAGGATTTCAAGAATTCAGGAATGCTTTTCACGGGGTTTCTGTTCCCGCGGTTGAACTTTCCGTCGAATACGAACATACCGGACTGCATCTGCTTGCCTACGGCTTCGATCCGGAGAACAAAGCGTTTATCAGCTGTCTGGAACATTTTCAGAAGGTCCGCTACGAACGGATAGGAAAAATGTGCGAGCGCCTCTGCGGTATGGGGGTCGCCGTCACCCTGGAAGACGTTAAAAAGAATTGCCCTCCCTCCACGACCCTCGGACGTCCGCACATCGCGCGCGCCCTGATCGCGGCGGGTCATGTCAAGTCCTTTAATGCGGCCTTCGAAAAATATCTCGGGGACGGAAAGTCCGCCTACGTCCCCAAGGCGCGGCTTGATTTTTATGAAGCCCTGGACATCATCCGGGCATCGGGAGGCGTGAGCATCCTGGCGCATCCGGGACTGTACCACCGTGAACTTGCCTTCGATGTGTTGAAAAAATTGCCCGTGGACGGGTTTGAAGCCTATCACCCGAACCATTCGCGCTCTTTTTCCCGCGTGCTGATCGATCACTGCTTGCGGCATGAGCTGCCGTACACCGGAGGGTCGGATTTCCATGATCTGCGGAGAAACAAGGCCAACGTGATCGGCAAATGGGGATTGACAAGCCCCGAGTGGGAAACGGTGAGATCGTATTTTAATGCGAATTGCGCCTACCGGATCGGATAAGCTGCCTTAGGGAGTGTCCGTCGGCAGGGTTTCCCCCATGATCGCGCGAAGCGCATAGAATCCGCCGGTATATTGCAGGATCAGCCCCAGGATCGACTGCAGGGGCACGCAAATGATCATGCCGATCGGACCCCACAGCCAGTGCCAGAAAAACAATGAAACAATAATGAACAAAGGCGAGAGTTTCAGCCCCTGCCCCAGCCAGCGCGGGTCCAGAACATTTCCGAAGAGGAACTGACTGGAGATCAGCAAGGTGGAGACCAGGAGGAAATTGCCGTTCAGTCCGTATTGCAGCAGGAAGATCAGCATGGGGAACAGGGTGGCGATAATGGACCCGATGCTCGGGATGAAGTTGAGCAGAAACGTGATCATCCCGATAATGATGATAAAATCAAGCTTGAAAAACGAGGCGATGATCATCGCCGATACGGCGGTCCCGAAACTGATGATCGTCTTCCGGGTGATATAGGTCTGGATCTTTTTCTGGATCTCGGGAATGATCTCCGGACGGTTCTGCCCCTTGAAGTTCAGGATCAGCGCCGCGAGGCGTTCTTCCAGCTTTTTCCGCTCGGCGATAATGAACAGCAGGATCAGGATCATCAGGATCAGCGACACGATAAAATCCAGGAAGCTCCCCATCGTGGACGTAATGAAGGACTGAAGGGAAATCCGGTTCGCCAGCTCAAACCAGTTCACCTTGCTTCTGAAAAAGTACTGCGCATCCTCCATGGGGATCTTGAATTGGGACAGCACGTTCTGGAATGTCAGCACCAGCTTGTCCTGGTATTTCGGGAATTCGCCGGCGAAAGAGGAGATGCTCGCGAAGACCAGGGTGCCGATCAGGAAAAGAACGACGCTGACGATCACCAGCAATAACAGGATAATGACAAAGTTCGGAACACGTTTTTTGGTCAGGAAACTGATCATGGGAGAAAACATGAACGCAAAGAAAACCGCAAGAATGAGCGGAATAAAGATGTTGCGGAGTTCTCTTAAAAAGTAGACCGAGATACAGGCGGCGATCAGGATCACCAGATGCCGCAGATGCCGCCGTATTTTTTCATTCGCCAGTTTTTCCATTTCTCACCTGTGTTGCGTATCAAAGTTTATCATTTCTGACCATTTTTACAAGTTTATTCTTAACGGCGGCGCGAAATTTTTGTTCACTTGCACAAATCTCCCCCTTTCCCTGCAATTTCGAAATATCATCATGAATTGTGGGTGTTCCTTAACGGTTATTTCGCGATTTATATATTTGGTTTAAAGATTGACACACATCAATTTATTTCGTAAATTTACATTAACGTTTGCTGCATTTAAACCAAGAAAAAGGTATGAACCTGAAAATATATAACATCGCCAAGCGTGTTTCCCCCTTTACGCCGTCTTCCACCGAAGGGGACTTCATTTCCAACACCTCAAAGATCTTCAACGAGAACAAGATCGACGTTCGGGTGTTCCTGCCCCGCTACGGCTATATTTCCGAACGGAAATACATTCTGCGCGAGGTGATCCGGCTGAAGGAGATCCCGGTCGGCGTCGGCGGCGAAACCTGCGTATCGTCCGTCAAATCGGCGTTCATCCCGGATTCGCGGGTACAGGTCTACTTTAACATCTATCCGGAATTCTACCGCGACATTACCAAGCAGGTGACCAGCAATTACCTCCAGCCGAAAAACGGCAACGTTTTCAATACCTTCCTGATGTATTGCCATGCCGCGCTGACCACCCTGGAGCGCCTGTACTGGCAGCCGGACCTGATCCTGTGCTACAACTGGCACACGGCGCTGGTCCCCATCATGATGAAAACGGTCCTGAAGGACCATCCCTGGTTCTCAAAGATCAAGGTCGTCACCGTGATCAGCGAAGATGAGCCTTTCTTTGCGTTCCCCGCAGAGGCGCTGGAACATTTCAATGTCCAGGATCCCGCGGCGCTCTCGGACCCGGCCGAATTCCTCCGCAGCGCGCTGGAACATTCCGACGGGATCATCCGCCTGAGTTCAAAAAAAGAGAACAAGGCCGGCGCCCTGCTCAAGAGCAAAAAAATAAATGAGATTTTGCTCGCAAAGAAGGAACATAATACGACGTTCAACATAAACACATCGAACAATAACATAGAATTTTGGGGCCCAATTGCAAAAGAACTATATGAATTCCTTGACATCCTCTAGCGCCGGAAACACATCCGCAAAACGACGTCAAAGTACTTTTACTTTGGCTTTTTTTTGTTTAATGCTTCTGTTTTTTGCGGCATCCTGCGAAAGCGGCATCTTCCGCTCACCCTTCGGGAACCGGACCCTGCTGCTGGATACCCTCAGCTACGACCATACGATCATCACCGGGGTCAGGAACATGAACGCCGACGCATCGGGGAACCTGCTTTATCAGAACAAAGCCGGCAACTATCACGATCTGAACGCAAAATTCCTGATCAAATTCACGAATTTTGCGACCCTTACGGGCGTGCCCGATTCCGTTGAGCTCACGATCAACCAGGCGAATGTCCTGTTTTACAGAGCCGGATACTGGGGCGACGAAAGCGTCGTATCCCTTGATCTGTCCCTCGTGGAGAACGATACCTCCCTGTACTGGGAGAACATTTCCGATGTTTCCGAGGTCTTCGCTTCCCTTGAAGGCCGGACCGTCCATACCGGCACCGTCAGCCTCCCGACCGACGCCGATTCCTTTCTGATCCCCATCGACGTCGCCACCGTGAATGACTGGTTCCGCTATCCGGATACCTTTTATGTCAACAACGGATTCACGGTGGAAAAGTCCGATGATTCCGAGGGCATGATCGCGTTCAGCACGCTGGAATACAGTTCGTCCACCGACGACAGAAGACCGCGCCTGGTCCTGGACTGCAGCCTTTACGATACGAACGGGGTTTATCTTCAGGACAGTCTGTTCTATGTTTACGGAAGCGGCGACATCCAGTATGCCGAAAGCAGCGCTTCGTACGCGGACAGCCTTTTCATCCTTGCGCAGGGCAACATTTTCCGGACCTACATCACCCTTGACAGCCTGCGGGAAGACACCCTGCTCGGTCCGACGCACCTGTTGAACAAAGCCGGACTGAACCTGGTCGTCGACCGGGACAACAGCTCGGTCGCCGCGGGCGACACCCTAACCCTTACCGCCCGCCTGTTCAGGACCGATCACTGGGACGCGGACAGCATCTCCTATATTTATACGGCAGCCTCCGATCCTTTCACCGCCCTGGACGACACCCTCAGGGTGGACATTTCCCAGCTTCTGCAATATCTCGTTTCCAATCCCCCGGACAAAGACAACGAGGGCGTCTTCTTTTATCTGAACAATGAATACAATTCCTTCAATTCGATCAGGATCATTCCGGCATTATCCACCCTGGATATTGTTTATACAAAGGTTAGAGATGAATAA
>JAFGVT010000124.1 GCA_016937825.1 Fidelibacterota bacterium
AACATCGGCCGTCACCTTGCCCGTCCAGGTCCAGTCGTTGTACTTGTCGGTGGCAAGCGGCTGCAGGTAGGCGGTCTGGTTCGTCACGAGGGCGGTGAAAAAGCGCAGGTTCCCCAGTATTTCAGAGACAAAGGGAACGGGGCCGCTGAGCCCGATGTCCATGTTGTAATCGGGGATCAGTTTTGAATAGAAATCGTCGCCGCGGCGGACCAGGTACCGGAACTGCTGCTGCAGGGCTTCGGGGGACAGGTCGTTGTCGGGGTTGTCGTCGCTCATCAGACCCTGGCTGATCGTGTTCCACCCGGCAAATTCCGGATATTCGCCCTGGGTTCTCAGGTCCCATGCTCCGTTCCGGGTGCCGACCCAGCAGACGTCGTCGTCAAGATAGGGGCGCAGGAACAGGGCATTCTCGTCGTACATGGAAAAGATCTCGTTCCCGCTGATATCGGTGTAGGAGAAGTTTTTCGGCGCGTAGGGACTGTATTTTACGTTCACGTTCATGGAATATTTTTTCGAGCTGCCTTCCTTGGTGACCACGCTGACCACGCCGGACTGCAGGTCGCTGTACTCGGCGCTGAAACCGCCCGACTGGACCATGATCTCTTCGATGGAGGACAGGGAGATCGTTGAGATCGGCTCCCCGGTACGGTTGTCCTTGATCGAGAGGCCGTCGATCAGCAGGGTCGTTTCATTCAGGTCGCCGTCGCGCACCGACAGGCCGCTCATGCCCGCTTCCATGCCCACCACGTCGCTGATGGAGGTTGCCGGAAGGTCCGCGATCTCGTCTTTGCCGATATTGACCTGGCTGGATGCGATATCCACCTGCACGGGTTTCCGTTCGGCCGTGACCACGATCTCTTCCCCTTTGTAGGCTTCGATCTGCATGGAAAAGTCAAGCGGGGTGGTCAGGTCGATGTTCACGCGGACATCGGTCTGCTGAATGACCGCGTAGCCGATGTAGCTGGCCATGACCTCGTATTCTCCGGGAGGTATGTTCAGAATGACATAGAAGCCCTCGGCGTTGGTTGCCGCCCCCTGGGATGTGTTCTTAATGATGACGTTCGCGCCGGGCAAAGGATCACCTGTTGCAGCATCGTTCACATAGCCGGATATTTTTCCGGTCGTCCCGGCAAAAATGATGCCAACAGAGAGCAACAGCACAGCGAATATCCTTTTTAATCTCATATTAACAACTCCTTAATATTTACCGATTTTATTTAGTCGCAAGTGTCAAAAACAATGTGCTTAGTTTTCTTAACGTAATGTCGTGCAATCTTATCCCGTTTAATTCTTATAGCGAATCGGTTTAATTTATACTATTCAACATCCTTTGTCAATATTTTAAACCAATTCTCCCTCAAAACTCTGCATGACCATTTTGGCGGCCTCGTCGATGCTTTCTTTTTTGCTGACTTTCTGATCCTGAGCGACCTTGTTTTTTTCCACCCGGACCGTCAGAGCGGCTCCCAGCACGGTCTTGATGCAGGAGCGGATGATCTGTTCGGAAGAGTGGATCGTCTGATAGGCGTAATCGTTCTCCGCCGCAAGATAAAGGGTGTCCTCGGTCACGCGGGTCAGTCCCACCTGGCACAGCAGGCCGGCAACGGCGGGCTTTTTCGGCTGCATGCAGTCGATGATCTCCTGCCAGCGTTCTCTGACGATATCCAGCGTGAGCTCCGGCGTTTTCTCCGTGCCGGGTCCCGGCGCCGGATCTTCCGGCAAAGCGGCGGGCGGGGGCGTCTTTTCCGCGGGACGGTCCTTCGCGGCGGCTCCGATTTCCGTTTTGGGGGCCGCGTGCAGGATCGGGCTCTGATACGGCCGGGCGGCGGACGCTTTGGGCGGCGTGCTTTCGCGCCGGGCCTCCGCCGGGGCCGCTGCGGGCGGCGGCGTGTTCTTTAACTGCGTCAGCACGCGGTCCAGGTCCACAAAATCTTTCATGCGGGACAGCTTGATGAACAGCGCCTCGGTCAGGATCTTGGTATTGGCGGACCGGGAAATGGCGGGCATCTCTTCGTTGACGATGGACAGCATGCGGATCAGGGTGCGTTCGTCCTGCGCCCGGGCGACGGACAGGTATTCGTGCTTCAGATTTTCGGTGGTGTTCAGGATATCGGCGGACCCGTGCGCCTTGACCATATAAAGGTCGCGAAGGAACACGGAAAACATGGAGAGAAATTCCGTCAGGTCGTATCCTTGCATGAGCATGTCGTCGATCAGCTGCAGGGCGGCGCCGGCGTCCCCGTTGTTCAGCGCCGCGAACAGCGTGAAAAAGACGTCTTCGCGAATGACCCCGAGCATGTTCAGGATGGCTTCGTAGCTGATATCTTCATTCGAGAAGGCAATCACCTGCTCCAGGATGCTTTCGCTGTCCCGGATGCTGCCGTCCCCTTTTTTGGCGATCAGCAGAAGCGCGTCGTCGTCAATGGCGATCCCTTCCTGCCGGGCGATCCCGCGCAGGAGGTCCATGATCTGCAGAAGGGGAATGCGTTTGAACTCGAAGCGCTGGCAGCGGCTGAGAATGGTGGGCAGGACCTTGTGAAGTTCCGTGGTGGCGAAAATGAACAGGATATGCTTCGGAGGCTCTTCCAGGGTCTTTAACAGCGCGTTGAAGGCGTCCTTGGTGATCTGGTGGAATTCGTCAATGATATAGACTTTGTACTTTCCCCGGGTGGGAGGATATTTTACCTGCTCCCGGAGATCGCGGATGCTGTCGATGCCGCGGTTGGAGGCCCCGTCGATCTCCAGCACGTCCATGCTTCTGCCCTCGGTGATCTCGCGGCAGCTGGAGCATACATTGCAGGGATTGCCGTTCTTCGGGGATTCGCAATTGACGACCTTGGCCAGAAGGCGCGCCGTCGTGGTCTTGCCCGTGCCGCGCGGTCCGGAAAAAATATAGGCGTGCCCGAGCCGGTTCTTCTGAATGGCGTTTTTCAGCGTGATCGTGATGTGCTCCTGTCCGATGACATCTTCAAACTGCTGAGGGCGGTATTTCAGACTGATGACCTGGTGGCTCATGCATGCGTCCCTGCTTATGATTGAAAATGACCCCAGGTTGCTTGACGCACAGAACACTTGCTTACCGCTGCTTCCTTCCGGATCTGACGGGGTTCGGCAAACGCGCTGTCGACGAAGGCCTGAGGTCATGCTAAAATACTCAATGACGGAGGATAATACAATGATTTTGCTCATTATTTTTACCCGCGGACGGGATGCCCGACGTTCAAAAAAATGTAGTGCTTTCAAGCTGAATCTTAGTATATTTAATTCGAATTTATATGGAGTTACCCTGCAGATGAAAAAAGCACCCTGGCTTCTCTTTTTGGTTCTCTTCCTTTTTCAATGTGCGTATCAGGATTCGACCACTCAGCCGGTAGCGCCCGAAACGCCTTTACCGGAATCGCAATACGACAAATTATATTCCGGCAAAGCGCTGGGGTGCCATGTAGAGAACGGCCGCTTCGTCTTCCGCATTTTCGCGCCGCGCGCCACCGCGGTCCGGCTCGCCCTTTTCAAAACCGCCGACGGCCCGGCCCACGAAAGCTACTACCTGCACCGGGATGATCAGGGGGTGTGGGAGATCTCGATCAACAAACGTCTCTGGAACCTCTATTACGGCTACTACGTCACGGCCTCCGGCGGCCCGGGGGACAGCTTCGGCCAGGATGTCCTGATCCCGGACCCCTACTCCGTTTCGGTCTCCACGCAGAACACCTACCAGATCAACGCCAGAAGCTATATCCATAACACGGCCTTCGACTGGGACGGCGATACCTGGGTCGCGCCCAAAGACCCGCGGGACCTGATCATCTACGAAGCCCACGTGCGCGACATGACGGCGCATCCCAACGCGGGATCGGCAAGGCCGGGAACCTATCCCGCCCTGCTCGACAAGATCCCCTATCTGAAAAAGATCGGAGTGAACGCCGTTGAATTCCTGCCGCTTCAGGAATTCGCCAACATCGAGATCCCCTTCCGCGACAGCTCCACGGCGCTTTTCAACACCTGGAACCCCTATGCCCGGAATCACTGGGGATACATGACCACCTTCTTTTTTGCGCCCGAGACCTATTACGGAACGCGGGGACATATGGAACCGGGAGCGCTGATCGACGACAAGGGCCGCGCCGTTGACGAATTCAAGACGCTTGTCAAGGCCCTGCACGCGAACGGGATCGCCGTGATCATGGACGTGGTTTACAACCATACGAGCACCTACGATCCCAATCCTTTCAAAATGATCGACAAGAACTATTACTATCGCCTCGACGAGGACATGAACTATACCAGCGTCAGCGGCTGCGGGAACGATTTCAGGACCGAGCGCCCTATGGCGCGGAAACTGATCGTGGAAAGCGTCCTGTTCTGGATGCGCGAATACCATATCGACGGATTCCGCTTCGACCTTGCCGCCATGATCGATGACGCAACGCGCGCGGAGATCCTGCGGGAAGCAAGAAAGCTCAATCCAAATGTCGTCATCATCGCCGAACCCTGGGGCGGCGCCTACGAACCCGGCCGTTTCAGCGAGCAGGGATGGGCGTCCTGGAACGACCAGTTCCGCAACGGGATCAAGGGACAGAACCCGCATACGCGTCGCGGTTTTATCTTCGGCAGGTGGGACGAGGGCGTTACGCGCAGGAACATGCTGCGTTTCCTGACCGGATCGCTGGACGCGGACGGCGGCCAGTACCGCGACGCCCGGCATTCTGTCAATTACCTGGAAGCCCACGATGACCATACCTTCGGGGATTTTGTCCGCCTGGCGCTTGGAAAGGTCACCGAAGACGATCGCATCGCCGATATTCACGCCCACGGGGTGCTCAGTCCGGAAGAGCTCCGCTATCACAAGCTTGGCGCCTTTATCCTGGGTACCTCCCAGGGGATCGTCATGCTTCATGCCGGCCAGGAATTCGGACGCAGCAAGGTGATCGAGGTCAACGATCATCCCGATCCCGACCAGGGGAAGATCGACCACAATTCCTACAATAAGGACAATACGACCAATTATATCAATTATGACCTGGCGAAAGAGAATCAGGAACTGATCGATTTTTACGGCACCCTGCTGCGTCTGCGCCAGGTGTATCCGCAGCTGCGCAAGGCCCCCCGGGAGGCGATCCAGCCCTTTTACGCCGACAGCGAGTTCGGGATCGGCTACCGCGTCCTGCCCGCCGGAACGAACGAGAACGAACTGATCGTGATGGTGAACGGGTCCGCCGACAAACCTGCATTCTACAACCTTCCCGAAGGAATGTGGTCCGTTCTCTTCAGCACCCACCCTCACGGGGGTGAACGCGTGCTGAATTACATGACGCTTGCTCCCGGCAGCGGTGTCGTCCTGATAAAATATTGATGCACCCTCGTGTGTTTCCATATGCTTGATAACGTAAGGTTACCGTACATGAAAAGGAGAAGGATATGCATGTTGTAGACTATGTTATTGTCAGTATTTACCTGATCGCCATGGTCGTCGTGGGACTTCTGATGCAGCGGAAGGCAAAACAGGGGATCGAATCCTACTTTCTGGGGGACCGCAACATGCCCTGGTGGGCGCTGGGCGCTTCCGGAATGTCGTCCAATCTGGACATCAGCGGGACCATGATCATTGTCGCCCTGATCTATGCGATCGGCGCAAAAGGTTTTTATATCGAGATCCGGGGCGGCGTGACCCTTATCATGGCCTTCCTGATGATCTACATGGGAAAATGGAACCGCCGGTCCAAGGTGATGACCGTGGCGGAATGGATGAGCCTCCGCTTCGGCAGCGGCCCGCAGGGGGATGTCGCCCGGCTGATCCAGGCGATCACCTCCCTGATCTTCACGGTTGCCATGATCACCTACTTCGCCATCGGCGGCGGGAAATTCCTTGACTCTTTCCTCGGCATACCCAAATCCTGGGAGATCCACCTGGGCGCGATCACGATCGGCACCGAATTCTGGGCCGCCTTCATCCTGATCGCCATTGCGATGATCTACACGGTGGCGTCAGGCCTTTACGGGGTCATCTGGACGGACGTGTTCCAGGGCATCCTGATCTTTCTGGCGATCGCCTATATCGTGGTCCGCGCGCTGGGCATCCAGCTGCCGGAGGCCTTTTCGGTCGCTCTGCCCCTGAAGGAAGGGGGCTTTATGCACATGGGCACCACGCTCAAGGAATGGGTCAGCCTCGCCCCGCAGTGGCGACTGAACATTCCGGCGGAATCCGACTATTCGATGTATAACGTTTTCGGCATTCTGGTCATGTTCTATCTCTTCAAGGTGGTCCTTGAAGGTAGCGGCGGGACCGGGAACTACATGATCCAGCGCTACTATGCGGCCAAGAGCGACCGGGAAGCCGGCTTGCTTTCGCTTTTCTGGACCGCCCTGCTGTCGTTCCGCTGGCCCTTCATTGCAGCCCTGGCCGTC
>JAFGVT010000125.1 GCA_016937825.1 Fidelibacterota bacterium
ATCAATGGCTTCCGGATTGTCCGCCAGCATCATGATCGGCAGGGTTCCCCCGGGGATCACATGCGCATCGACCAGGCAGTGGAGGACCACGCTGGGATAGGTCGGAACTAGGCCTTTTACCCATGAACGGATCTGTGGATCGGAATTTTCCGGCGGTATGAGGCTGCCGTATAGTTCCCAGACGGTCCCGCCGTAAACGATCGCGTCTGCCTCGAATTTCTTCTCCCCGTCCGGGGTGTCCGCCAACAGGCCGCAGACCTTATCCTCGTCAAAGAGGATCTGTTTGACCGTGTGTCCGTAATGCACGCTGCCGCCATAGCGTTCGAAGGCGCGTTCGAGTTTCCCGGGCAGTTGTTGGGATGATCCCACGGGATAATAGCTCCCGCCGAAATGATTGTCCATGAACATGGTCACCGCCAGAATGGCGGGCGTTTCGTCAACGAGGGTGTAACAGTAGGTAGAGGTCAGCTTATTGAAAAATTGTATGACGTGTTCGGAGCGGATAAACCGGCGCATGATCTCGCCGGCCGTCCTGTGCAGCAGGTTCAGGGCTTTCAGCTGCTTCACCGGATGACGCAGAACCATCTTCAGTCCGGTTTTTTTATCGATCTCGGACGGTGCGACACAGATCGGATTCGCAGCGATCACACCGTGATAAATACGGCCGATATAGCGATAAAGCGCCTTGATCTGACGGATCTCTCCGTCGGTGAAAATCTGCTCCAATTCCTTGAAAAACGCCTTCAGGTCGGCATGAAAATGAATGGGGATCCCGTCGTATTTCAGGCAATACAGCATGTCGTGCCGGATGATCTCGATCGGCTCTTCAAGCGCGTTCATGACAAAGCGATGCGCGTTGAAGCCCTTTGAACCGAAACCGAAAAGCATCGCGGTCCCCTGATCGAAGGTCACGCCGTCACGGCGGAACGCACCGCAGGAGCCTCCGGGCTGATAATGCTGTTCGAGCAGCTGAACGGACAGTCCGCGCATTGCCAGGAGCGCCGCAGAGGTCAATCCGCTCAGTCCTGCGCCGATGACGATCACATCCGGGCGGTCTTTTTTCATGCGTCTTCTCTCTGATTATGATGTTGATGCAGATAGTTTACGCAATTTTTATCGGGGCTTCTATAAAAATCTTCCGTAAGATCTCCTGAGCTCCTCCGGGTTAAATCATGACGCGCCCGCAGGGTGTCAGGGGCGGGGGAAAAGGGGACTTTCGAACACGATCACGGTGGTATCGCAATCAATGCTCATGGCCGCAAAATAGCCCAGAGCGCCGTTGCTGATATTGGAAAGCGGGTTATAGGGCGTCGAAGAAAAGAAAGAATTGGAATTGAGCGCATCGTTGAGCTGATCAAAGTACGTATAAACGCCTTCGTCGATCGCATGGACCCGCACGCTTACCGTATCCCCGGGGAAAAAGAGCGCTCTCGGACCCGGAGAATAGGACAAGGTATCCCCCTGGGCATTCTCATCGCTCCCGACGTTGTAAATGCCGCTGATCAGCTCTCCGTTGACACAGTACTCGAACATGTAATAATTCTCGGCGTCCTGATCTTCATACAGGTCAACGAACAGGAAATACGGGATCGTGTCCGGAAACACGCCTCCCCCGAAATCAAGACCGCTGCTGTCGCCGAAGGAGCCAAAAGATCCGAACGAACGCTGGGTCAGCGAATAGATGCGCGGTGTCTCATTGAGATAGGCTTCCGCTTCATAGATCTCGTTCCCGTACGTTACGCGAAGATGATATGTCGACCTTTCCTTTCCCCGCAGACCGGTGCTCCGGTAGGTACCGCGCAATCCATGCACCAGGGTATCCGGAGTCTTCTCATCCTCCCGGATCGTCACCACCGCATTGCAGATGCATTGCTGGGTGTCCGGATGAAAATAGCTCGTTGTTTGACGAACCTGCACCCAGGCGAGCGAATCTTTCAGGACGCGGCCTTCGATCACGATCGCGGGAGCGACCTCGTTCAGGTCAATATCCACGACCTGCTCGCAGGAGAAGAAGAGTAAGCTAAGAATTATCAGAACTAAAATGTATGGCTTCATATCTGTCTTTCTAGAATTCGATATTGTAGGTTATGGAGGGAACGATCCCGAACAGGGTGACCTGAACGGCTTCCGGGATATCGGGATTTGCCTCGCTTTCGCGGAAGTAGATCGAATAGGCATTGTAGCGGTTGTAGGTATTGTAAACGGAAATATCCCAGGAGGAAACAAAACGGCGGCTTTCCTTGCCTTTGATATGCAGGTTCAGATCAAGCCGGTGATAGTCAGGCATCCGGTAACCGTTGCGTTCGGTATAGTACGGGACCACCTCTCCGTCGATCGTGTACTGGCCGCTGGGGAAGGTCACGGCATTCCCGGTATAAAAGACCCAGGTGCCGGAAAGGTAGAGGCGTTCGTTGAACTGGTATTTCACGATCAGGGAAATATCGTGACTTCGGTCATATTTTGCCGGATACCATTCCCCCAGATTGATCCCGTCTATTTTCAGTTCCGTGCGGGAAAACGTGTAGCTGATCCATCCGGTGACATCGCCGAACTTTTTCTTCACATACAGCTCCAGACCGTAAGACCTGCCTTCGCCGATCAGGATCTGCGCTTCAATGTTCTCATTCAGCATGATGTTGGTGCCGTCCTCAAAGTCGGCCACATTCCCGATATGTTTATAATAGGCCTCCACGGATGCCTCGATCGTGTTGTTGTCAAAATTGTGAAAATAGCCCAGTGCGACCTGGTCGACGACCAGGGGTTTGATAAGGGTGGAACTGGGAAGCCACACGTCCGTGACCTGGCCGGAGGTGCTGTTGGAAAGCAGGTGCAGGTTCTGAGCCATGCGGTTGTAGGAAGCCTTGAGCGAAATCTTGTCGGTCAGGCGGTAATTCAGGGATAAGCGCGGTTCCAGATTGCCGTAATACTGCATGATCTCATGGACATCGTAAACCGTTGAATCGATGACATTGTTGTCCTCGTCGTATCGGAATGCGGTGCCCGGACCCAGCTGGGTAAAGAGGGAGGTCCGCACGCCGTATTCGGCGCTCAGCAGAGGTGAAAAGCTGTGTTCGTTTGAGAGATACAGGGCGGTCTCGAGGGCATATTTTTTATCCAGGAGAATACGGAAGGAACTGCTGTCCGCACCGGTCACCAGCTCGCCGGGTTCGAATTCAAAGGCGTTGATCTGAACTCCCGTCCGCACGGTATTGTTAAGGTTCGGATAAAAGGTAAGGTCTTCTTTCAGGGAATAGCTGACGATGCCGGAGCTCATGTAGGCGTCTTCGCCCAATTTGAATCCGTAACCGTAGTTGCTGTGGATCAGGGACAGGTTGGAAAAAAGCTTGTCGCTGAACAAATGGTTCCACCGGACGGTGCCGGTACGGTTTCCCCAGCTGGTCCCAAGGACGTCCTTGAAGCCGAAGACATCGTCCCCGAAATAGCCCGAAAGGAAGATGCGGTTGTTGTCGTTGATCTTATA
This sequence comes from Fidelibacterota bacterium, assembly GCA_016937825.1. GTDB lineage: Bacteria > Fidelibacterota > Fidelibacteria > Fidelibacterales > Fidelibacteraceae > M50B103. The sequence continues at coordinate 3,482 of JAFGVT010000125.1, forward strand.
GTTGATCTTCGCATTGAAATCATAAAAATAGAGCTGGGTGTTGTCCGGCACCTGTTCCAGGTTCAGCGCTTTCAGGATAAGGTCCGCGTAACTGCGCCGTCCGGAGATGATGAAAGACATTTTGTCTTTGATGATGGGACCCTCGATGGTCAGGCGGGATGAGATCAGTCCGATCCCCGCCTTAAACGCGAACTCCTTGTTGTTCCCGTTGTTCATCTGCACATCGATGACCGAGGACGTGCGTCCGCCGTAATACGCCGGTATACCGCCCTTGTAAACCATGACGTCGTTCAGGACATCCGAATTGAACACCGAAACGAATCCCAGAAGATGCGAGGGGCTGTACACGGTCGCTTCATCAAGGAGAATGAGGTTTTCGTCGTTGGCGCCGCCCCGGACGTTAAAGCCCGTACTGCCCTCCGAGGCGCTGCTGATCCCCGGCAGCAATTGCAGGGTCTTCAGGATATCCGCTTCGCCGAACAATACCGGCATAACCGAAATATCCTTGATATCGAGTTTCGCTACGCTCATCCGCGTTGAGCTCAGGGCTTCATCCGGGCGTTCCGCACTGACGGTAACCCCCTGCAGCGCGATGACGGACGGGGTCAATTCCATATCCAGCCGTGTGTTTTCCTGCAGGTCGAGCGTGATCAGGACAGGATCATACCCGATAAAGGAGAAACGGATCTCATGTTTTCCGCGGGGCAGGGTCATGGAATAGAACCCATAGGAATTGGTGAAGGTGCCCGCGGACATATCCTTGACCGATACGGCCGCACCGATCAGATCCTCCCCCGTGGCGGCATCCGTGACCGCGCCGCGGAGGGAAAAGCCGGTTTGAGCCGCCAGAACGACAAGCGACAGCATGAAGATGCCAAAAAAACGTTTGATCATAAGACTCCCGTGAACGATGTTTCAGGACCATCGGCACGCCGCATCATCCGGCGCGATGTTCCATACTTATATATGCTTAGTTCTGTGAAATATAGGAAATATTTATCGTGAACGCCGATAAAAAAATGATCGCGGCGAAAATAAGGCTGCGGACGGCATTCCCCCCCGGAAAGCCCGACTTTTTCAGAAAATATTATGAAGGCAGAACATAAAAATATACGGACAGAAAATGGCACAGCGTGCCGATGAGGACAAACAAGTGAAAGATGGCGTGATTCCCGCGGATTCTTTTGATCCCGTAGATCACGGCACCCAGGGTGTAGGATATTCCGCCGGCGAAGAGCAGGATCACCCCCTCGAGCTCCAGATTGGCGAAAAGAGGTTTTAAAGCGACCACGATGATCCATCCCAGCAGGATGTACATGAGGGTCAGGACGACCTCGAATCTTCCGGTGAAAAAAAGCTTGAGGATCACGCCGCAGACCGCAAGACCCCAGATGACCCCGAACAGGACCGTGCCGGTCGTTCCCTGCAGGGAAATAAGGGTGAAGGGCGTATAGGACCCCGCGATCAGGATGTAGATGGAGGCATGGTCGAACACCTGCAGACGATTTCTGCGCCGGGGTTCTTCTGTCCCGTGATACAGCGTGGATGCGGCATAGAGGAGGATCATGGCGGTGCCGAACACCGCGGCACTGAAAAGATGCAGGGCCGTTCCGTATAGAACGGCACGGCGGACCAGAAGCACCAGGGCAAGAACGCTTGCCAGCAGTCCCATCCCGTGCGTCAGGACATTCACTTTTTCTTCCCGGCGGGAATAGGAGGTTCTTTTTTTCACTGTTTGCAAATGATTCGCTCCGGTACTTTCGTCAGTTCAAGAAAAACGATAACCGTACATGCCGGCCGGGTTTATTTTTTCGCATGCGTGATGAGCGGCTTCTGTCCGCGGTCGCGCGTTTTGAAACTGTTCACAATGGATTCGGCGTTCATAAAGGGGACGGTCAGGAACGAGAAATTATCCATGATCTGGATGTCGGAGATCTCCCTTGCTTTCAGGGGCGCCGTATCCATGATCAGCTTGATCAGGCGTTCCGGATTCATCTTGTCCTTTTTTCCAAGAGCGACGAAAAGGCGCGCTTTCCCGTCCGTATCGAGCTCCCGTCCGTTCGTATGATATTCCTTTACCTTGCCGTAGGCCTCGGGGTTCAGCTCGTCGCCGAAAGCGTAATGCAGCAGGGACGCCAGCACCTTCGAGGGTTTTCCGGTTTCCAGAAGCTGTTTTGCCCAGGTAAAGTACGCGCCGTCGATCTCTTCTTCGTTGATCGCGTTGAGGTCTTCCGTGATCTTCTTTTTCTTGGCGATGATGATATCAACGGCGGAAGGCACCTCCGAACGGGTAATGCGGTTCTTTGTCATCCGCTGGATGAACATAAGTTTGGAGTATTCGCTGGGAGTGATAAAGGTGATGGCGGTACCTTCGTTCCCGGCCCTTCCGGTACGGCCGATGCGGTGGATATAGGCTTCGGGATCGTGAGGCAGCGAATAATTGATCACGTGGGTCAGATTGCTGACGTCGATGCCCCTGGCGGCCACATCGGTGGCGACAAGGATATTGATGCTCTGTTTTTTGAAGCGGTTCAGCGTCCGTTCGCGCTGGGCCTGGGAAATATCGCCGTGGATCGCTTCGGCGTCGTATCCCCTGCCCAGCAGATTGGATACCAGAACGTCCGCGTCCTGCTTGGTCCGGCAGAACACCAGTCCGTAAAATTCTTCTTCAAAGTCGATGATCCTGCAGAGGGTGTCAAATTTATCGGAAGCCTTCACTTCAAAATAGATCTGTTCGGTGAGATTGGTGATCTGCGCTTCTTTTTTTGCGGTCAGCATCTCGTACCCGTTCATGTATTTCCGTGCGAGTTCCTTGATCTTGTCGGGCATGGTGGCGGAGAACAGCAGGGTGCGCTTATGGGGATTGGTATGCTTCATGATCTCTTCCATGTCCTCAATGAACCCCATGTTCAGCATTTCGTCCGCTTCGTCCAGGATGAGATGTTCGATCATATGCAGATCGAGCGTTTTGCGCTTGAGGTGATCGATCACCCGTCCCGGCGTTCCCACAATGATGTGCGCGCCGGTCTTCAGCCGCCGCAGCTGCTGATCGATGGACTGACCTCCGTAAATGGGGAGCGTCCGTATTTTCTTTTCTCCGCGCAGGGAGTGGATCTCCTCGGCGACCTGGATAGCCAGTTCGCGGGTCGGGGTCAGGATCAGGGCCTGAACGCGCGGGAGTTCCGTTTTGATCATCTCGATCAGGGGAAGGCCGAACGCGGCGGTCTTGCCGGTGCCGGTCTGCGCCTGCGCGATGATGTTCTTGTCATCCCTCAGCATGACCGGAATGGTCATGGCCTGGATGACGGTCGGTTCTTCAAAACCTTTCTGGTTGATCGCGGCTAAACTGCCGGCGGACAATCCCAGATCATTAAATGTCAATTTGCTCGTCATAATGTCTCTTTTCTGTTAAATTTCATTCCCCTCGGGGAATGTGCGAACATACACCACAAACATGCAAAAAGATACGAAAATATGAACTTTCTTCACTTAGGCTAAACGTGGAATAAGTCTCTCGATACATGGGAGTTATGGCTTGATGAGCCCGAGACGCCGGGGTGCGCCGGGAAGCCTCAGGTTCGGGGATGGCAGATAAAAAAAGCCGCCTGGCGGCGGCTTTTGTGCGTGATCGGAATGTAGGACGATCAATAGGCGGACCAGCCTCCGTCGGCGACCAAAACGGTCCCGTTAATGAAAGCGGATTCGTCCGTGGCCAGGAAGAGCGCGGCTTTCGCGATCTCTTCGGAACTGCCGAAGCGGGGATTCAGCGCCATGCCGGGCATGATGCGTTCATTGACGATCACCGGAAGGTGCTCCATGTCGATTCCTTCAGAGATATTGGTCGCAACGCCGCCGGGTGCGATCGCATTGCAGCGGATGCCGGTCTTCCCGTACATATAGCCGGTGTTTTTGGTCAGTCCTACCAGGGCGTGCTTGCTGGCGGTGTAGGCGGCGCCGGCGCGGCCTCCGTGCAATCCGCCGATCGAGGCAATGTTGATGATAATGCCGGAATCCTTTTCCAGCATGATCTTCAGGGCCAGCCGCATGGCCTTCATCGGACCGGTGACATTGATGTTCATGACCCTGTCCCAGGTTTTGTCATCCAGGTCGGCGACCGGGGCGAAATTATCCATGACGCCCGCATTGTTCACCAGAATGTCCAGGGTTCCGTATTGTTTCACGGCGGCCGCGATCATCATTTCGATATCCGCTTCCTTGCTCATATCGGCGATCAGCGCGGTCACCTCGCCGCCTGCCTTCCTGATCTCTTTTTCCAGGCTGCCGAGTCGCTCCCGATTGACATCGGTCGCAAGGATCTTCCCGCCTTCCTGCGCGAATAAAAGGGCGGTCGCCCTGCCCATGCCGCTGGCGGCTCCGGTGATGAGGACTACCTTGTTTTCAAGTCTTCTCATGGTTTCCTCCTTCGCATGTGTTATTATTTTACTTTTTTACCAAATGTTATTTAATGCGCCGCCTCCCCGGATGTTCCGTAAGCCCGCCGCCGGCCGGCGGCATGATTTTCCAGTTTAGGGTTTTATTTATTAAGGGCGTTTCATAGATTTGCGGGTGCATGGAAAATTTAACATTCATTCTGGAGTTCTCATGAAAAACAGCCTCGCCGACCGCCGGTTTGCCCTTCTTTTCATTTCCCTCACCGCTTTTCTCACCCCCCTGACGGCAGACGGATGGCGCGAACGGCCGGATATGTTCAATCCCAGCGGAGTGCCCAGCCTGTCCTTCTCTCAGCCGCGTTTTGCGGACCTTGACGGCGACGGCGATCAGGACCTGATCCTTGGCAATTCCTCGGATAAGCCCCATTACATGACCAATGTGGGTTCCGCGACAGCTCCGGGCTATCTGCATATGGAAGATATTTTCATCAGCGTCGCCGCCCTTGACGCCGAAATGGGCGTTTTCGGGGATATGGATAACGACGGCGATCTCGACATGGTCACCGGGGGCTATACGGGGATCAGCCTCTACCGCAATACCGGCTCGGTCTATTTCCCGGTATTTGAAAAAGTGTCCGGCTATTTTCCCTTGTTCTCGGGGGTGCATAATCCGGTGCCGGACCTGGCGGACCTCGACGGCGACGGTGACCTGGACATGGTCGTGGGGTTTTCCGAAGACGGATCGGTCCGGATCTATCTGAACGGCGGCAGCGATTCCCTGGCGGTCTTTTCGGACAGCCATATGACCCTGATCGGTGATGCGGGACTCTATGCCTATCCGGTGTTCTGCGATCTGGACAGCGACGGGGACATGGATATCGTCTGCGGAAAGGACGGGCACGGTTTTATTTACTATCAGAACACCGGCAACGCGCAGGGCTTTGTCTATCAGGCGAATACAAGCATGTTCTCCGGCATCGGGGACGAGGGCTACTTCAATTCCCCCGCGATGACGGACATGAACGGGGACGGAAAAGCCGACCTTGTTTTCGGGACCGCTTCAGGTCCCCTCAGCTATTACCGCAACACGGGGACGGCCTCCGTTCCGGCCTGGACGCGGAACACGACCCTTTTCGGCGGCGTGATCGATATCGGCGGGGCGAGCAATCCCTTTTTCATCGATTACGACCATGACGGGGATATGGACCTGGCGACGGGAAGCCAGATGGGTGACGTGAAGTATATTGAAAATATCGGCACCGCCCGGGTGCCCTCCTGGAAAGCGAGCCGCACCTTCACGCCCTTAAAACATTCGATCTATTCCTTTGTCACGCTGGGTGACGTCAATAACGACGGCTACGCCGATGCCCTCGTGGGCGATCTTTCGGGGAACATCTACCTGCATTTCCATACCGGCACCGCCTTTTCCTCAACCCCGGCCACGCTCTTTGCGCTGGGCGGATGGTCCTGCCCGCGCTTCATCGATATGGACCGGGACGGCGATCTGGATATTGCGGCGGGCAATGAGGACGGGCTGCTGTATTACTACGAGAACAGCGGCAGCGCCGATTCGCCCGTCTGGGGCGAGATCTACGGATATTTCGGCGGACTGGACGTGGGCTCCGATGCCGTCCCGGCCTTCGCGGACATCGATTTCGACGGGGATTATGATCTTGTGACGGGAAACGCCTGGCGCGAACTGCGGTATTTCGAGAACCGCGACGGTGTCTGGGTCGAAGACACCACCGTGGTCGAAGGGATCGTCGGCGGGCAGAATTGCGCGCCCGCTTTTGCGGACCTTGACGGCGACGGCGACATGGACCTGACGCTTGGCGATTACGGCGGCACCTTCGCCTATTATGAGAACACGCGCCCCGTCGTGGCGCTTTCCGAAAAGAACCTGCTGCCGGAACGCTTCGGCCTTGAGAATTATCCCAATCCTTTCAATCCGGCTACCACCGTCCGCTACCGCCTTCCCGCGGACAGCCGCGTATCGCTGTCGCTGTATGATCTCGGCGGGAAATTCATCCTCTCCTTGCTGGATGAGGACCGGGCTGCCGGCCATCATTCGCTGACCTTCAGTGCCCGGGAAAATCTGCCCAGCGGGATCTATATTTTACAGCTTACGGTGAACGGCAGCGCCGGAGAACGCGCCAAGATCATGCTGCTGAAATAAGGAGCGGGATGCCCGGCTTTTTACCCTTGCCTTCTGACCTGCGAGATCAAGCATGCGCGTGCTGGCCGAAGACTTCTGTCTGCCCTCAGGGCTGACTTCCTTCTTTTACATTTTCGATGATGGTTTCGCGGATATCTTCCGCTTCCGGCGTCGGGAACAGCATGCCAACGTGAAAAAGGCCCTCATATTCGTAAAAATCGAAGGCGATATTTTTTTTCTTTGCCATTTTGTAAAGTTTTCTGCAGTCCGCAGCAAGCAGATCGTGCGTTCCCACATAAAGCGAGATAGGTGCCAGCCCGGTGATCTTACCGTAGATGGGGCTGACGAGATAATGCTTTGTACTGAGTTGTCCGGCGTATGCCTTTCCGGCAGCTTTGATCGAATCGATGTTCAGCATCGGATCAACCAGGTCTAATTTTATGATGCCGGGATTGCTCATGGTCACATCGATACAGGGAGATAAGAGGATCAGCTGTTCCGGTTGCGGAAACCCCGTTTCCCGGATAAATTGCGCCAATGCCAGTGTCATACCTCCCCCTGCAGAATCCCCCATGATCGTGATATCCTTCGGATCGGTCTTTTTGATCAGTTCCGAATAGATATTCAGTAAAAACGCAAAGACATCGGGGGCGGTGTAGGCGGGTGCCAAAGGGTAATCGGGAGCGATCACCCGGACTCTCAGCTCGTCCGCGATGACAGAGATAAAATTCCAGTGGGGCGGTAGAAAATTATATTTATAGGAGCCACCATGAAGGTAAATGACGACCTTATCGCTTATTTCGCCCCGGGGTGTGATGTCCCATATGTTATGTCCGAACAGTTCTTCGACTGAAACTTGAAAGGTCAGGAACATGGTCTGGGGCGGCCGGGCCTGGGTGGTCAGGGTCAAATTATTGATAAAATCACCCAAAATACTGCCTTCTTTCATATTGCTGTTTTTCATGCCGTTCTCGATCAATTTTGTCATCCAGCTCTTCTCCTGCTCGATGAACATGTGATCCTGATGAGGCTTTTCGTCTATGCTGGTCCGGGCGTCCGCGGCATGCGGAAAGACTATCAGCAGCAGGCTGAAAATAATCCAGAATTTTGTTAACGAATGCATGGTCGCTCTCCTCTTCCTGTGGTTTTCACGGAAGGTCAGTTTCGTGTTTTTTTGCGGTATCATGATCCATTCACCGTACTTTCCTCAACCAAAGGGAGCCTGATGCGGTAAGCGCACATGTGAGCATGATGAGTACATAAAATGAATATAGCTTCTTTACCCGGGATAAAGTACTTAAAAATGCATTCATCCGGAATTAAAAATAAGATGTTCCCTCTGCAGTGGAAAAGA
>JAFGVT010000126.1 GCA_016937825.1 Fidelibacterota bacterium
AGCCAGCATTCAAGGGTAAAACGGCCGGTAAAATTCAGCGGCGTATTTTGGATGTACACGTAGTTCCGTTCTCCGTCAAAGGCGAGGCAGCGCGGCGTTTCGCCGGCAAAGGACGCCGCAAGTGGCAGAAGCAGCAGAAGGATGATAATTCTTGTACGCATGGGCCGGTTTGAACCTGATTAACAATATGATCTCAAGCTGCAATATATTACGATTCCCACACCCGTGCAAAAGAAAAGTAGGCGGCGCTGCCCCGCCCTCGCAGAAATTGACGGTTTTTCATTCACATTTTAGCTATTGGCTTTGATGATGCGATATTTTATATTCAGCCTATGAACGAACTGATACGAAATTTCAGCATTATTGCCCATATCGACCATGGTAAATCCACGCTGGCGGACCGTTTGCTTGAGATCACCGGCACCCTGACGAAATTCCAGATGAAAGAACAGGTCCTCGATGACATGGACCTGGAGCGGGAACGCGGGATCACCATTAAATCCCATCCCATCCGCCTTCAGTACAAAGCCCCGGACGGCAAGACCTATACCCTGAATTTGATCGACACCCCGGGACATGTCGATTTCAGTTACGAAGTTTCGCGCAGCCTGGCCGCCTGCGAGGGAGCCTTGCTGCTGGTGGACGCTTCCCAGGGCATTGAAGCCCAGACCGTATCCAATACCTTCCTGGCCCTGGACAATAATCTGGAGATCATTCCGGTGATCAACAAGGTCGACCTTCCCGGAGCCCAGATCGAGGCGGCAAAGGATCAGATCCTCGATCTGATCGGATGTGACGAGAAAGACATTATCCTGACCTCGGCAAAGACCGGTACGGGCATTCAGGAACTTCTGAACGCCATTATCGAGCGCATTCCGCCGCCCCGGGTCAATATCGACGCCCCCGTTAAAGCGCTGATCTTCGACAGCGTTTTCGACAGTTACCGGGGCGCCATTCCTTATGTCCGCGTCATGGACGGCGAAATACTGCCCGGACAAAAACTACGTTCCTTTGCCACAAAGAACGAATACGAGATTACCGAAGTCGGTCATTTTCATCTCAAGCGCATCAAGTGCGACGCTCTGAGATCGGGAGATGTCGGATACATTGTCGCTCAGATCAAGAACATCAAGGATTTAAGGGTGGGGGACACCATCACGACCGTCGAACACCCCGCCAGGGAGCCACTTGCGGGCTACAAGGAAATGAAATCGATGGTTTTTTCGGGTATTTACCCGGTCCTGAACGACGATTACGATGAATTGCGCCAGTCCCTGGAAAAATTGCAGCTTAACGACGCATCCCTGCACTTTGAACCGGAAACCTCCGATGCCCTGGGCTTCGGTTTCCGCTGCGGCTTCCTCGGCATGCTTCACCTTGAGATCGTTCAGGAAAGGCTGGAACGCGAATTCGGCCAGCAGATCGTCAGCACCGTGCCCAATGTTGAATACCACGCGTTTTTGCGCAATGGAAAAATGATCAAGGTCGATACGCCGGCAAAAATGCCCGGCGGCGATATCGACAGGATCGAGGAGCCCTATGTCCGCGCCGAGATCATCACCCCTTCGGAGTATATCGGCGGACTGATGAAGCTGACCCAGGAAAAGCGTGCGATCTACAAAAACACCCATTATATGGACAAGACCAAGGTCCAGCTGATGTACGAGATACCGCTTTCCGAGGTGGTGTTCGATTTTTATGACAAATTGAAGACCGTCAGCAAAGGATACGCCTCGTTTGACTATGAATTTATCGGCTACCGTCCCGGAGATCTGGTTAAACTGGATATTCTCATCAACGGGGAATCCGTCGATGCGCTGTCCGTTATCACACACAGCGAAGACGCCCCCTATCAGGGACGTGAACTCGTGGTAAAGCTCCGCAGTCTGATCCCCCGGCATCAGTTCGAAGTCCCCATTCAGGCTGCCGTGGGTTCCCGCATCCTTGCACGGGAAAATGTCAAGGCGCTGCGCAAGAACGTCACGGCGAAATGCTATGGCGGCGATATCTCACGAAAGCGCAAACTCCTTGAAAAACAGAAGGAAGGGAAGAAACGCATGAAACAGGTCGGTGCCGTTCAAATTCCCCAGGAAGCCTTCATGGCCGTTTTGCAGATCGATAAAAAATCATCATGAAAAAATTCGCTGTTTGTCTGGGACTGATCCTCGCGCTGTATTCTTGGGCCGCGGAACCAGGTCTTTCGGTTTATACCGGAAAACATCCGCGTACAGGTAAGATAACGCTTCAGCTTATCCGGGACGTGCACACCGTCCGGGGAACGGTTCTTTTCGGCAAGGACGGCGTTTCCCGTGACCTTTACGGCACAATACGGGGCGATTCGATCCTGATCCATGATCCGCAGGCGGGGTATTTTGTTGAAAAACCTCGAGGACTCAAGGGCGTCTGGGTGGACGAAACGGCATCCCTGCATCTGCGTTTTCGCCGAGATCGCAAAACCGGATATGATCTTGTCTTCCTGAAGGATACGACTTATATGTATCCCGGAAGCGAAGAAAGCCCTTATATGCTTTACAGCGGCTGCGCCACGGTTCTTCCGGGACTGAACCCGCAGGGTGAAACCGTCGCAGATCCCTTCCTGAAAGTGTTTTTTGACAGCCGCAACTACTTTGCGGAACAGGCTTCCCGCACTGCGTCGGACTATGCGGCGCTCCGGGCGGCAAGCCCCCGGCCCCCTGACGGCAGATCATTTTTCCATTACTATGAAGATCAGACAGATATCCTCTACCATGACGGGAGATATCTTTCCCTGCGCCACAGAAACACCTCGTTTTCCGGAGGTGCGCATCCCAATACCGTACGCCGCCATGCCGTCCTGAACCTGAGGACAGGCAGAATGCTGGGGTTTGAGGATCTTTTCGCCGAAAATGCAGAGCAGGTGATCAAAGCCTTGCTGGACAAGGCAAGGGAGAAAAAATATCCCGATGAAATTCTCTTCAGTCGCGATTATCACGTCAGCCGGGATTTCTATGTCACAAAGAGGGGAGTGGTGTTCCAGTACGATCCCTATGAGATAGCGCCGTATTATATCGGATCGATCGAGATCTTCCTGCCTTACCGCGCCTTGCGGTCCGTTTTGCGCTGAGTGTCGTCCGTATTCCGGTAGCGGCTGTCCGCCTGTAGTTCGCGGAGATGCCGCGAGAACACGATCCAGGCGTACAGGGACAGAATAAAGATGAATACCGAAATACCGAAGGCCGAGATCGTGGCGGTAAAATTAAAACCCGCATGGAGAAGTACGGCGGCCGCAAAGCCCGCCCCGAGGGTAACGCCGGGGCGCAATCCGAACTTGACGACTCCCGCCGCATAGCCCCACAAAGCAGAAAAAAGAAAATGCCCCGGCAGGGAAAGCAAGGCCCGGAGACCCGCGACCGCATAGACCGTATTATTCTCGATCGCGGAGAACACATAGAAAACATTCTCGATCGTTGCAAACCCCAGGGCGATCGAACAGGCGTAAATGATCCCGTCCAGGGGTTCGTCGAACTCACGGTGGTGGTAGAAGAATATCATGAATATCAGGAACTTAAGCAGTTCTTCGATAAGTGGCGCAACGACAATGACCGACAAAACGTCCGAGCCCGGATACAGGGCGTTCTCGATCAGAATGGCGGGAAAAACAGCGAACATCCCCAGAATAAAGGCCTTGACGATCATACGTTTAGGCTCGGGTTCATAGCGGTCGGTACGATAAATGAGCCCGATCCAGAGAAGTCCCGGCAATACCGACAATAAGACGATCCTGATCAGATTCATGAACATGCATACGGCTCCTTATCCGGGATAGTATAGCAAAACCAGCGAATATAAACGAGAAATAAATTTCATGGGCGTGAGGAAGGATCACCGTATATTTCGTCATGGAAACGAAATTGGAACGTATTCTTCTGAACCTTGTGCGCGACGCGAACCGGCGCTGGGACATGTTCAGTCCCGGCGAAACGCTGATCGTCGGCGTTTCGGGCGGGAAGGACAGCCTGAGCTGCCTGCGCCTGCTTTCCTTGCTCGGTCTCAAACTCATCGCAGTTCATATCGGTTTTTCGGCTGAATCCCGGCCTGAAATTGAGAAGTACTGTTCTTATTACGCTGATTACAAGTACATTAGAGCTCCTCAAATCAACGGGCACAAAAAGGCCGGAAATCCCTGTTATGCCTGTTCGCGTCAGCGGAAACGTCTTTTACTCGAGCAGGCGGAAGCATGCAATTGCAGACGCATTGTCATGGCTCATCATAAGGACGATGCGGTCGAAACGCTGCTCCTGAACATGATCTATTCACGCGAGATCAGCACGATGACGCCCGTACAGGCACTATTTTCAGGAGATTACCATATTATCAGGCCGATGTACCTCATTCCCGAACCCATGATCGTGACCTATGCCAGAGAACAGCGGCTGCCCGTCACACCCCGATCCTGTGAGTTTGAGGACCAGACAAAAAGGATTTTCATTAAAAACCTTCTGAAGGAGATCGGGAACGGATCTCCCGGTATCGACGTCGTCGACAATATCTTTTCTTCCATATTGAACATTAAGGGCGATTTTCTGCCATCCTAAACTAAAGAACATCCGTGATGCGGGTGTAAGTTTGAAGAGATCGCCGCTTAGAGAGCGATTTCGTTTTTCAACGGATCAATTCCATCTTACGCCGCACACCCCAAAACCTGCCAATTTCA
>JAFGVT010000127.1 GCA_016937825.1 Fidelibacterota bacterium
TGAAGGGCTTTTTTTTATGATTTAAGAATTGACGGATCCTTTTCCGGCAATATAAAAAGTTTCAGGTTGATTTTTTTACTGCCGCCTACTGCCTGCTGCCTGCCGCCATTAATACATATACCGGGCAATGATATCGATGAGGTACTTGATCTTGGAGCGTTCGTTGTGGCTCAGGCTCCCGTCCAGTTCGCACTGGCGGATGGAGCGCTGAAGAAAGTCCTTGATATTGTCCAGCTTGGTGGGGGAGTTCACGTCGCCCTGAATGAAACGTTTCTGCAGGAAATCGAACACGCTCTGATTTCCCGCGATCTGTTCGTCGTCGTCCATGCGGGCGAAGATATCCTCAAGGGTGCTCAGGGTCGTCCGGTCGTCCTCGCCCAGACGGTCGTACACAAAGACCTCCGCGGGGGCTTCCGCAAGAACGGATATCAAATAGGCGAGGTAATTGCTGATCGCGGTCAGTTTCGGGTAGTCCAGCTTTTCCGCGGAATCGTGGCAGGTATGGTAGCTTTTGAACTTGCCCGCGGTCAGGAAGAGATAGGGCAGATCGTAACGGTGCAGAGGCACGTAGTCCCCCGAGGGAGGGATGGCGTGTGCGCCGATGCGCATCGGGCTCAGACCGTTCACCGCATCCCGGATCTCGTCCAGCAGGGGTCCCGCGCCCGATTTTTCCGCGCCGATCACAAAGAAGATCTCCTGGAATTTTTCGGGCACGCGGCCTTCGCCCATGCGGTGGGCCATCAGGTCCAGAATGATGGCAAGGTCGATGCGCTCGATGATCTCGGGGAAATCCTTGCAGAAATGTTCCACGCCCATATGTTCGGAGTTGAAATACGGAGGCTCTTCCGCGTCAAAGCAGGTGATCAGGATGCTCCGGCGGTCGCCGACATGCTCCGTCTCGGTCTCGATGAACTGTTTGCCCGCATGCAGGATCGCCGCGATGGCGGCGGCGTTGTCGTCCGCGCCGGGATAATATTTTAATTCGGTCTTATGTTTTCCCAGATGGTCGTAATGCGCGTCCATGAGGATAAAGCGGTCCATCAGCGCGCCTTTTCCCGGAATGATCCCGATGATGTTCGAGCCCGTTTCGCCCTCCGGCAGTCCGCCGAAGGGATGCACGAAACCGTTGATCCCCCCGAAGGGATGGATACCCGCCCGGATCATATTGTCGACGATATAGCGCCGCGCGGCCGCGGACCCGGGCGTGCCGGTCCGCCTTCCGTTGCATTCGCGGGAAGCGAGGTAATGCACGATGTCGATAATAGGATCTGTCATAACGTCCAAGATTAAAGAATTCGGGACACATAATGAAGTGTTATTTTGAGCCGTCAGCCGTTAGCTATCAGCCCTCAGCTGTCAGCCATTAGCTATTAGCTGTCAGCTATCAGCTTCTGCCTTCTGGCTTCCGGCTACTGTCTACCGTCTACTGCCTGCCCTGCGAAGCCTTGGCGAAGCGGGGTCTACTGCCTTCTGGCTTCTGTCTTCAGTCTTTCAACCCTAAACTATAAAAGTATTCCCGCGATGGTGGCGGTGATCCAGCTTGCGATCGCGCCGCCGAACATGGCTTTGAGCGCGATCTTGGCGAGGGTGTTCTTCCGGCCGGGCGCCAGGGCGCCGATGCCGCCCAGCTGGATCCCGATGGAGGAGAAGTTCGCGAACCCGCAGATCGCATAGGTCGCGATGGTCTGTGCGCGTTCGTCGATCACGCCGTTCTGGATGTAAGTGCCCAGGGTGCCGTAGGCGACGAACTCGTTCAGGGCGATCTTCATGCCCAGCAGGTTCCCGACCTCGGCGGCGTAGTTCCACGAGACGCCCATCAGCCAGGCAAGGGGACGGAAAATGAACCCGAAGAGCGTTTGAATGGAGCCGGGGAAGATGCCCGCATATTCGCCCTTGACGGGCGAGAAGCCGCTGCCGGTCGCATAAACGAAGTAGTCCTTGCCCAGAAGCTTGCCGTCGATCAGTCCGTCCAGCCAGCTGAACCCCAGGTCGATCACGGCAATGATCGCAATGAATCCGATCAGCATGGCGCCGACGTTGACGGCCAGTTTCAGTCCGTCCGTAATGCCGTTGCTCAGGGCGCCCAGGACATTCTGGGAGCGTTCCATCTGCGGCATTTTCACCATGCCGGAGGTTTTCGATTCCTTGATCTCGGGATAGATGATCTTTCCGATGACCAGGGCGGCCGGGGCGGACATCACGGAGGCCGCGACCAGATGGCCGGCATTGACCCCCATGGCGATGTAGCCCGCGAGCACGCCGCCGGCGATGGTGGCGAAACCGCCGACCATGACGGTCAGCAGTTCGGACTCGGTCATCTCATTTAAAAAAGGCTTGATCAGCAGGGGCGCTTCCGTCTGGCCGACAAAGATGTTCGCCGAACAGGACAGCGTTTCCGCACCGCTGGTCCCCATGGTCCAGCTCATGAATTTCGCCATGGCTTCCACGACCCGCTGCATGATCCCGAAATGGTAAAGGATGCTGATGAAACCCCCGAAGAAAATGATCGTGGGAAGCACCACGAAAGCAAAAAGATATCCGAAGCCCGGCCACGAGGAGGTGGCGGGGAAGAAGTGCTCGGTCCGCGCCAGGTTGCCGAAGAGGAACTCAGCGCCGTAAAGGGACATGCTCAGAAATTTCGCCACGCCGTCGCTGAAGGACTGAAAGATCGCCTGGCCGTAGAGTCCCCGCGCGACCGGCGCCGTGAAGATAGAGATCACCAGCAGGGCGTTCAGATAGGGTTTGATGCGCTCCGATTTGAGAAAGAATTTATTCAGCAGCATCGCCAGGAGAACAACGAGGATCAGCAGGGAGAAGGAGATAACCTGCAGCAGCAGGAAGATCAGGGCGCTCAGCGCCGCGGACGCCAGAACGATCCCCGTGACCCACAGGATCTTCAGCCAAGAAGTCCGGATCCTGTCCCGGAAAATGAACACGATCAGCAGGAGCGCGAAGATCGCCATCCCGACCCAGCTTGCGGGGGTTTTCTGAAGGATGATCACGGCGAACAGGAACTGAAGAAAGAGGCCCCAGACCACGGTGCGGAGATTCACCTTGTCCTTATGGTAGGATAAAAGCCACGCAATGAGCAGGAGTACAAGCAGGCCCAATAAACTGATCAATTTCATATTACCCTCGGATTTTATATAGTATATTTTCGCGCGAACTAAAAATAGTAAACCAGGAAGAAATATGAAACTTAAAAATGCGCTAAAACCCCGCATTCTCATGCTCCCGCTCCTCATCTCGATCACCTTCGCCGGCATGGACCTTTCCGAACCGGTGTTCATTCCCTGGGGGGAAGGTCCCCGGGAAGTCCGGCATGTCGCCTATCCCGGATTGCACGGAGGCCCTCTCTCCTTTCAGATACAGAACGATGAGATCATCATTTATGATACCGAGAACAGGCAGTTAAAGACCTTCGGGTCCGAAGGCCTGAGGCGCACGATGCTTCTGGACGAGCCCCGGATCCTGGACTTTTATGTCAGGGACGAGCGGACCCTCTACCTTCAGAGCGACCGGCAGCTCTTCCGCCGCGAGAACGGCGAGACGCGCCTGCTGTCCGGGATCGAAGACCCGAAGGGCATGTTCCTGGGGCTTCGTAGCGACAAGGGCAGGATCATCGCCCGCACGGCGGAAGGCGGGATCGACTGCGAAACGCCCCGGCTGGATAAACCCGCCGGCATTTCCGTCCCCCGGGTGACCCGCCGTCTTCCCGACCGCGTGCAGGTCCGCTTCGGCGAACGCACGGTCTCCCTCACGGTGCCGGACGTCGGCTCCGTGGACTACCTGGGAAGCACGCCGGACGGCTTGCATTATATCTATGCCGAATCCATACTCCGGCATGTCCCGGTCGCCGTGGACCGCTATGTTTACCTGATCGACGAACAGGCCCGGACCCATGCGGCGATCCGGCTGCCCCGCCAGCAGTTTACCTACGTGTTCAAAGAATTCATCGTCGACGAAGCGGGTGCCTTCTGGCACATGCAGTCCTCACAGGACGGCATTCACATCATCCGCTGGGCATACGACGGGACTGCGTCGCAGGAGGTTCAGACCTATCCCGACACCTTCAGCGAGATCTGTCATTTCAACGGATACAGCGCACCCGAGCCCGCGATCGCCAATCCGCCGCTGAACAAAAGCGCCGCCGCGTCCGTGACGGCCGTGACCCGTGCCGAAGCCCTGGCGATCGCCAACGATCATGTCGTGCATGTGTGGACCGCCACCGCCGCGAACATCGGAACGACCGCGACGGTCACCACGCCCGCCTGGATCCAGGTCGGCCAAAATGTCAGCATTCCCTACAAATGGGGCGGATGGAACACCATCGCCCAGTTCGATGCGGGGATCGCCGCCGGGAAACTGGCAGGCGATATCAATACTCAAGTTGTGGACTGGGGCAATTCGGTCGGGAACGATTGCTCGGGTTATGTCAGCATCTGCTGGAAGACCGCCCAAAAATACGGCACCAGCACCATCAGCAGCGTTTCTTATCAGCTCCCCAGCGTGAACGATCTTCTCCCGGGGGATGCCACGAACAAGTCCGGCAGCCATATCCGGCTCTTTGTGGAATGGACGGACGACGGGAAACTGATCCAGGCCGAAGCGACCAGCAGCGGGATTCCCGGCTGGTTCACCCGCTACTACACCTGGACCGTCAGCGGGATCACGGGCTATGTCCCGATCCGCTACAACAGCATGGTGGGTGCCCAGGGACCCCGCCCGACCCTGCTTTTCGCCGTCGCGGAAGGCGACTCGGTGGATCTTGCCTGGACCGCGGACGAGAGCGTTGATTTTACCGGTTACCGGATCTCCCGGAAATTATGCGGCGAAGATGCCTTCACGCCCGTCCAAAACATACCCAAAGGCACACTGTCCGCCCGCATCGCCCAGCCGGCAACCACACATTACGATTATCGCATCAGCTCCTATATCCAGAGTGAAAATACCTCCGAACCGGTCAGCGATGTCTATTCCGTCAAACATTTGAGCGCAGACAAACAGATCCTGATCGTGGACGGTTTCGACCGTTTCAGCGGGACCGGCTCCTACGCTTACCCGACCCATGATTTCGTCGCGCAGAACGCAAAGGCCCTGGACTGCCGGAATGTCGCCTACGAAAGCTGCGCCAACGAAGCCGTCATTGACGGCCGTGTCGACCTGAAGGACTACGACCTGGTCTGGTGGATCCTGGGAGACGAGAGCACTGAGGATGAGACCTTCAATGATATCGAGCAGGACAGCGTCGAGAGCTACCTCGACCGCGGCGGCAAATTCTTTGTCAGCGGGTCCGAGATCGGCTGGGATCTGGATAATCGCGGCACCGTAGCGGACAAGGCATTTTTTAACACCTATTTAAAAGCCGCGTATGCCGCCGATGATGCCGCCAATTACAGCGTTCTGGGCGCGGCCGGAACCGTTTTTGAAGGCCTGCAGTATGCCTATTCCGAGACCGGCAGCCAGGCCGGGACCTTCCCCGAAGATTACCCCGATGTTCTGAGCGCTTCCGGCGGGTCCGTCACCGCAATGAAATACGGGAACGATCTGAGGGCGGCCCTTATCTATGAAGGCAACGCCCCCGGCGGCAGCGTTCCCGGCAAGGTCATGGTGATGGGCTTTCCCTTTGAGACCATTACAACGGAATATTCCAAAACGGAAGTCGCCGGGTTCATCCTGCGCTTTATGGGGTATGAGGTCGAACTGGCCGCCCGGGACCTGGCGCCGAACAGCTTCGAACTCTACGCGAACTATCCCAATCCCTTCAATCCCCGCACGACCCTGGCCTATCGGCTTGAGACCCCCGCCTATGTGGAACTCGATATTTTCAATATCCGCGGAGAATTTGTTGAGCGGATCGTCGCCCGAAACCAGGACCCCGGCCGGCATGAGATCGTTTTTGACGGAACAAATCGGCCCGCCGGCATGTATGTGTATCGTTTGAATACCGATCACCGGGTACGGACAGTGGGAAAAATGACCTTGCTAAAGTAAAGGCAGGCAGATAAAAAATTTTTAATTCGGGACATAATAAGCTATATTTACCGATATACTACGTGCTTAACTAAAAATGGCCTCAAAAAGGAGTTCATGTTGAAAAAGATCAGTATCCTCGTCCTTGTTTGTGCATTAACCTTATGGGGGGCGCCCGCAGGCGACGTACAGCAAACCCTTGAGGGGCTGCAGCAGCAGGGATCGATCTCCATGATACCGCCGCCCGGAGAGCTGGAAACCGAGATCGACCCCGATACCTACATTGTCGGTACGGGCGATCAGTTTATGGTGGAAAAACTGCAGGATCGATCCGCGGTCACGATACCCGTATCGCCGACCGGCGAGATCGCGATCCCGGGAAGCGGCTCTGTCAAAGTCAGCGGCAAGACGCTGAACGAAGCCATTGCGCTGATCCGGGAAAAAGCCGGGCCGTATGCGTACGTTTCCTTATATGAAATCAAAAAGATCCGCATTCCCGTTTCCGGCGCCGTGCGCTCACCCGGCATCTACACGATCAGTGCGGCAGGCCGTCTGAGCGACATGCTGCAAAAAGTCCCGCTCCGGTATCTCGGGAAAGACTTCGAGATCCACATCCGTTCGGACAAGGACACGAGCATCATTAATATTTATGATTTCTATCTGAAAGGGGATAAGGACAGCAATCCCTATCTGCATGCCGGCGAATCCGTTTATATTCCCTTCGCCGATCCCGACAGGGAGTGCGTGGAAGTGTACGGACCCGTCATGGTGCGCTCTTTTGTGCCCTTTATCCAGGGCGAAAGTCTGGGCGATTTCTACCGCCGCAAGGTCATGATGAGCGATGTCATGAATTACGAGAAGATGGTGATCATCCGCGGACAAGAGCAGGTTGCCGTTTCGGTTTCGGAAATGGACGCCTTTGAACTCCGCGCCAAAGACAAGATCGAATTCATCGGTCTTGCCAAGATCATGGTTTCCGGACATGTCAACCGGCCGGGCACCTACGATTTTGTTCCGGGCCATACCGTGGTGGATTACATTTCCATGGCCGGCGGGGTCAATCAAAAAGGCAGCGATCAGAGCGCCTTGATCATCCGGGGTTCAAAGAAATACAAACATCCCGCGCAAATGGAAATCCAGCGCGGGGATATCATTCTCGTCAAACGCTCGGCTGAGGATATCTGGATCGGCGAAATTTCGATCTTATCCTTTGTTTCCATGCTGGCCACGATCGCCTCGACCGTGATCACGGCGTTCATTGCCGCCGGCAGTTTATAACGTTAAGGAAAAGGGCAAACCATGGCTCAAGATCTGACACTCCGCGATTATTATCGAATTTTTAAGAAAAACAAATGGTTCATCGGTATTTTTACCTTTACCGTTTCCGTTCTGGCCATTGTGATCAGCCTGCTGCTGCCCAAATGGTATGCCGGGACCGCCGTGATCCTGCGTCCCCAGTCCCAGGTGCTGGACATGTCCAGCTTTCAGATGAAGACCATGGGATTGCTGGGGTCCATGGACGGCGCGACCAACCGCTATTTGTCCATCCTGAACAGCCGGGGCCTTAAAGAGCAAATCTGCCGGAAGTATGACCTGATGGAAGCCTATAAGGTCGAGTTCATGGACAAGGCCATCCTGAAATTTGAAGACAAATACAAGGTCGAGGTAGGCGATGAAGCACAGATCGTCATTACCGTTTTTGACCGGGATCAGGAACGTGTCGCGGCGATGACCAATGATATCGTCTCTCTGCTTGACAGCACGAATATCGCCCTGGCCACGCAATACGGAAGCCAGGAGCGGCTTTTTATCGAGCAGCAGTTGAACAGCGTTCTGGACAGCCTGAATATTTTAGAGAACGAGCTCCGAAAGTTCATGGCAAAACATAACGTTCTGAGCGTCGAAGACCAGATCAGCACGCAGGTGCAATATGCCGCAGACCTGAAATATCAGATCATGATCAAGGAAATGGAACTGAAGATCATGGAACAGACACGGCAGAACGACCTGCTGGTCGAGTCCCAGAAAATTCAGATCGCGGAACTGAAAAACCAGTACCGGACCCTGTTCCTGCCGGATAATGAACTCTTCATCGATCTCCGGGTCGCGCCCGAGATCAGTATCTTCATTAAAAAGATCGAACGGAAACTTCAGTATTTCAATGAGGTTCTGGTGTTCGTGGGTCCCCTGTACGAACAGGCCAAGATCACCGAGGCCAAGGAAGTCCCGACCTTTGAGGTGCTGGATCATGCGCAGCGTCCCGACCGAAAGGCCAAACCCAAACGGGCGGTGATCGTGATCGCGGCATTCATGTTTGCCCTGCTCAGCTCGGGGGTATATGTTCTTCTGAAGGAAACGCAGGAATAGCATAAATTGTATGTTAAATGAAAACAGACTTAGCACTGCACCCATCATTGCATTAATTGCCATAAATTTCATATATTTGATTCTGGTTATTCTTGATTTTATCGATGGGATCTTTGCCTTATGGATCTTTTTTATTTTTCTTTCGCTTCTGCCATTTATTATTAAAGATAAAAGAAATACGATCGCCATTAT
The DNA here is from genome assembly GCA_016937825.1 of Fidelibacterota bacterium. Lineage (GTDB taxonomy): Bacteria > Fidelibacterota > Fidelibacteria > Fidelibacterales > Fidelibacteraceae > M50B103. The sequence goes on from JAFGVT010000127.1 coordinate 8,533, forward strand.
TGTTTTTCTCATACCCCTGGAAATCACCAAGACACTCATTCCTTTTTTCCAAACCGTCGAGGTTACGGAAGGCGTATTTAACTCAGTCTTTGATCTTGCAAGACTGTTCATGCTCTATTCGTTCATCATCTGGTTTTTAAAGGATCTTCACTCATTCACACCGTTCATCAAACATCGGATCTCCTATATTGTATTAGTATTTATCGGATATTACCTGTTATCGGCGCTGGCGTTCAGTCCGGACTTGTCTAAGGGTTTGACGGAAGCTTTTCGTTATGTCATCTATTTCCTGTTTTTTACTATGGTTATCCAATTTATTGACAAACCGGCAGATATTGCTGTTGTTTTTAAGGTCATGATCGTTATTGCCGTTATTCTGAGCCTGGAAGGCATTGCCGAATATGTATTTGATTACAAGCTGTGGATTGATAAGGGCAGACGCGCCTCAGCCACTTTTCTGGATCCGAATATTTTCGCGCGTTTTCTCGATATCGTCATAATGACTTTGTTAATTCTCAGATTAAAGAAGATCTTCATAATTAAACCCCAATATATGGATATTTCAATCCTGCTCTGCGGTCTAGCCTTGCTGTTTACTGTTTCAAGACAGGGGTTGGCAATTCTATTTCTTACGCTGTTTGTCGTTGCCTTTTTCATGGAGAAGAAAACCAGGAATATCCTTCTACTGACGCTTCTGATCCTGTTGCTGATCACGATCCCGATTGTGACTGAAATGATGACCGTTCGTCAGGACAGTCCCGAACTCTATGATATCGGCGAACGTAAAGGACTGCTTCTCGGTGGCATTATGATGTTTTTGGGAAGCCCCGTTTTCGGTGTAGGTGCCGGCGGGTTTCAGGCGGCGATGATCGCAAAATACCTCAATTTCCTCCCCTGGGGTATTGGAAGCTCAACCTTGTCCCACACCTATGTGATCACAATCCTGGCCGAACTTGGCATCGTTGGGTTCACGATTTTCTGTGTTTTTCTGCTTTTTCTTTATAAACAGTTTAGAATCAACTTCAGGACGGAAGATCATACCTTAAAAACGTATTCCTTAATCTTGCTTGCTGTGATCATTGTCATTTTTATCGGAGCGCAGGCGGAAGGTAAATTCTTTGAAGATCCGCTTTTATGGCTGTTTTTGGGAATGTGCATATCAATGGAAAAAATCATCAAACATGAAGTCATTACAAAAAATCCTGATCATAGCTGACGGATATCCGACAGCGAAGAACGTGTATACGGGTATTTTCGTAAAAGAGCAAGTCGAGGAATTAAAAAAACTTGATCATAAGATCAAATACGATGTTTACTATAATCCGTTTTTTCGGATTTTTAAGAATGCACAGACGAAACGATCCTTTTTTTGGAGAACTATCCAATGGGGTCTGCAGATGATTTGCTTTGTTCCTTATTTGTTTAGGCAGTATGACCTTGTTCATGCACATCGCTTTTTTCTGCCTGTTATTAATGGGGCGCTTTACAAGTTCTTCAGAAAAAAACCACTGATCGCCACATCTCACGGCATCAGGCAAATTGAAAAACGATTCGACAAAAAGTGGGTAAAAAAGCTTTTTAACTATTGTGATCTGGTCCTGGCGGTCAATCGCGATATGAAGGAAAATTTTTTGACATATTTCAATCTCCCGGAAGATAAAGTAAAAACAAGAAGTTGCGGTGTGGATTTCTCCGCTTTTAATGCCTTTGAAGCGACCCGTTCTGACGAAGAATATCAAAAGGATCAAATTATTCTCGGATTTGTCGGAGGAATAACCGAGGTGAAACGCCCGTTTCTATTTATTAAATGTATCGAAGCACTCTATCAAAAACACCCCGTTAAAGGCGTTATGATAGGAAACGGTGACCTGATGAATGAGATCAAAGAATATATCAATGCAAAAAAACTGCCGATAGATGTCATTGAATCCTTACCGTATATAAAACTCATTCCCTATTTTTATCGCTTTGATTTATTTATTTTTCCCAGTTGTATAGAACCCTTTGGCCTCGTTGGAGTTGAGTCCCTGTATGCCAAAACACCGGTTATTGCTTCTTCGGTAGGCGGTAAAAAGGATTATATCCAAGACAATGTGAACGGTCTTTTCTTCCAAAAAGACAATCTTAATGATCTTGTTCAAAAAACGGAACGACTCATAATTGACAAGGAATTTCGGATCAGGCTCAAAGAGCAAACGGCAGAAAGCGTTAAGCATTATTCAAACAAAGAAGTCGTGAAAGAAATTTATGAATATTACGACCAACTATTCAGGGATAACAATCAATGAATCTGAAACGCCTGTATTTTTCAGTGTATGATTTAGCGGGAAACAGAGATGCTTCTCAGGCAAATCGTTTATTGGAGCAATCACAATATTGGAGCAGAAACAGGATTCAGGATCATCAGTTAAAAAAGCTGAAAGATCTGATTGAACATGCGGCAAAAAACATACCGTATTATCAAAAAATCATTAAAAAAGTACCTGAACCGACATGGAATTTCCGGGATATGATGGCATATCTGCAGGACATCCCGATCTTAAAAAAATCGGATGTTCAGGAATCCTTTGAAGAACTGATCGATCCGGGGGCTGACAGAAATAAACTGGTCTATCAGCGGAGCGGTGGAACAACCGGACGCCCGACCCAATTTTATCATGACAGAGAGAAGCTTGATTTTACTCGTGTCGCATTACAAAGAAATTTCGACTGGGCCGGCTATACGATGAGGAAGAGATGCCTGAAACTTGCCAGCGGGCAGTATGAGGTGACGATCAACAAAGGCATGAAAGGCAAGTTCAAGAACCTGCTCTTCAACCGTTTTTTCTTTGAAGGCGCCTTTCTGACCAACGAACGGTGGGCCGATCAAGTCGTGCAGATCATCCGGCAAAAGAAGATCAAAGTTCTGTGGGGTTATGCCTCCATTCTATACATGCTGGCGAAAGAATTGGAACACGGGCA
>JAFGVT010000128.1 GCA_016937825.1 Fidelibacterota bacterium
AGGCTGTCACGGATATGCTGGGGAATGTCCGCCTTGGCGTCATAGAGCAGGGAGGCGACATCGTACTGCAGGGCGCCGTAACGCCCGCCCTGGAAATCGATAAAATAGGGTTTCCCGTCCTTCAGCATAATGTTGCGGGACTGAAAATCGCGATAGAGGAAAAAATCGCATTCCGTTTCCAGCAGGTAATCGGCAAAGCGGTTGAAGTCGTTCTCGAGCTCCTGCTCGTCAAAGGAGATCTTGGCAAGTTTGAGGAAATAGTATTTGAAGTAGTTCAGGTCCCACATGATGGACTGCCGGTCAAAGCGGGTACGGGGATAGCATTTCGTGTAGTCCAGGGTCTTTCCCGCGACCAACTGGAATTTGGGCAATTCCCTCAACACGTCCTTGTAGAGATCGATCAGGGCCTGGGGGAAAATGCCGTTCTTGTAGACCCCGCTCAGGTACTCGTACAGCGTGACATCCCCGAGGTCCTCCAGAAGGTAGATGTGATTTTCCAGGTCCTCGGCATAGATCTTCGGCACGGCAAGCCCGTAAGCGGTAAAATGCCGGCAGAAGGACAGGAAGGCCCGGTTCTCCTTGTGGTCCTCATTGTACACGCCGATCACGGATCGTCCCGATTCGCCGGTCAGGCGGTAGTACTCGCGGTAGGAACCCGAACGGGGCAGCTCCTGCAGGTCCCGGACGTCCTCATCGAACAGGCTGGTATACAGTTTCTTCAACTGGCGTTTTTTCTGCATAGCGTTCCTTTAATTGCCAAGCCAGGTCCTTGGATTCAGTTTTTGTTGTTCCTGCCAGAGTTCAAAGTGCAGGCGGGTCCCGTCCATGGAACCGTCGTTGCTGACGGTGGCAAGATGCTGTCCGGCGTCGACGTATTCGTCCTGCACGACCCGAATATCCTCCACATGGGAATAGACGGTATAAAAGTTGCCGTCATGCATGACGATGATCGTATTTCCGTAGCCGCGCAGCCAGGTGACCGTTACCACCAGGCCGTCGCTGACCGCCGTGACGGGCGTCCCGCTCGCTGTCCTGATGTCGATCCCGGAATTTTCCGTGACCGTTCCCAGGACCGGATGGGTCTGCTTGCCGAACGCGCTGACGATCTCGCCGCGGGCCGGCCAGGGCAGTTTCCCCTTTTTATCGATGAACGGCAGTTGTACGATCTCGCGTTTTTTTCGTTCCTCTTCCAGGCGCACCAGATAGGCTTTCTTGTCCTTTTGCGTTTTTTCAATGATGGACTGGATCTCTTTAATCGACTTCTCTTTCTCCTGGATTTGCTGAGCGATCAACACTTTATCGGTTTTAATTTTATCGTACTGGTCCGCTTTCTCGCTTTTCAGCTTTTCCAGGTTTTTCTGTTCCTTTTGAAGCGCGCTCACATTGCCTTCGATCGCCCTGGATTCATCGCTGATCTGCTTGCGCCGCAGATCGATCAGTTTCATGTTGTCGAGGATCTCGTGATAGAGTTTCCGGTCGGCGCTATTGATCGCCGTAATGTATTTGATGCGGTAATAAAATTCGCGGGGGGAATTCGCATCGATGAAAAGGTCCCACTGCCGAGCAGGGCGCATTTTATAAGCCCGGACGATCCGGTCCTTATACCGGCCGATCAGGACCGCGCCGTGGGTTTCCGCATTCTGATAATCCTTTTTCAGCTGTGCCTGTTTTGATCTGCGAAGCTGCAGTTCGCGGTTCTGCAGCCGAATTTTTTCCGTGGTCAGCGAGATCTGCCGGTCGGTATTGTCCATCTCCCGGATCAGTCCTTTTTCCTGCTGCTGGATCTTTTTTTCCTCGGACTGAAGGAGGACGATCTGTTTTTCCAGTTCCTTGAGCCGCCGGGTCCCCTCTTCGATCTTTTTATCGTACTCGTCGAGGTCCCCGGCAAAACAAAGGCCCGGCAAAAGGGAAAGGCAGCACAGCAATGTCCGGGATCGTTGTTTAATGTTCATCGGTGTAAAATAACATAATAATGTGTAGGAGAAAATGATTTTATGGGAAATGGCGCTTCGCCGCGAAAGAAAGCCGGAGACCCCTGAAGCGCGCAGGGTCGTCCCGTTTTTTTTCGAAACAAAAAAAACGCCCCGTCGAAACGGGGCGTCTGTCTATTTCATGCGGCGGGAGGGATCAATACATGCCGCCCATTCCGCCCATGCCTCCGGGAGGCATTGCGGGTCCGCTTTCTTTTTCCTGCGGTTTGTCGCAGATGACCGCTTCGGTGGTCAGCAGAAGTCCGGCGATGGACGCGGCGTTCTGGATCGCGGTACGGGCGACCTTGGTCGGGTCCACGATACCGAATTCGAACATCGAGCCGAAGCGTTCAAGGCGTGCGTCAAATCCGTAATCATCTTTATGCTCCAGCACTTCTTTCACGATGATCGCGGGCTCCAGTCCCGCATTGGCCACGATCTGACGTATCGGGTACTGCAGGGCGCGCTGGACGATATCCACACCGATGACCTCGTCTCCGGTGACTTTTTTCTTGATCGCGTCAAGGATCTTCGCGGTGCGCAGTAAAGCAACCCCGCCGCCGGGCACGATCCCTTCTTCCGCGGCCGCACGGGTGGCGTGCAGGGCGTCCTCAACGAGGGCTTTCTTTTCTTTCATTTCAACTTCGGTCGCAGCGCCGATGCTCAGCACGGCAACGCCGCCCGCCAGTTTGGCAAGGCGTTCCTGAAGTTTTTCACGGTCGTAGTCCGACGTGGTGTTGTCGATCTGGACGCGGATCTCGTTGATCCGGGCCTGAATGGCTTTGGGATCGCCGGCGCCGTTCACGATCGTGGTGTTGTCTTTGTCAATATTGACCCGGTTCGCCTGTCCCAGATATTCCAGGGTGGCGTTCTCAAGCTTGTAGCCTTGTTCTTCCGAGATCACCGTGCCGCCGGTCAGGATGGCGATGTCTTCGAGCATCGCTTTGCGGCGGTCGCCGAATCCCGGAGCTTTGACCGCAGCGACCTTGAGCGTTCCGCGCAGGCGGTTCACCACCAGGGTTGCCAGGGCTTCGCCTTCGACATCTTCGGCAATAATGAGCAGAGCGCGGCCCATCTGGGTCGTTCTTTCCAGGATGGGGAGCAGGTCTTTCATCGTGGAGATCTTTTTGTCGTGGATCAGGATGAAGGGATCTTCCAGTTCCGTTTCCATGGTCTCGGTATCCGTCACAAAGTACGCGGACAAATATCCGCGGTCGAACTGCATGCCCTCGACGAGGTCCAGGGATGTCAGTGCGCTTTTCGCTTCTTCCACGGTGATCACGCCGTCGGTGCCGACCTTGGACATCGCTTCGGCGATGATCTCGCCGATCGGAACTTCCACGATCTCTTCCTTGTCTTTCCCGGCGCGGACCATGCGGACCTGCTGGTTATTGGCGGAAATTGCGCCGACCTGTGCGATCTTTTCCTTCGAATCGTTGACCTTCTTGCTCATTTTGGTCAGTTCGTCAAGGACCGCGGCCACCGCAACGTCGATACCGCGTTTCAGCTCCATGGGGTTCGCACCGGCCGTTACGTTCTTGATCCCTTCCGTAACGATAGCCTGTGCCAGCACCGTTGCCGTCGTGGTTCCGTCGCCGGCCACATCCGATGTTTTGGAAGCGACTTCCTTGACCATTTGAGCGCCCATGTTCTCAATTTTATCTTCAAGTTCGATCTCTTTCGCAACCGTAACACCGTCTTTTGTGACCAGGGGCGCGCCAAAGCTTTTTTCAATGACGACATTCCGGCCTTTCGGTCCCAATGTTACCTTAACAGCGTTCGCAAGTTGATCAACACCCGCTTTCAGCTTACCCCGGGCTTCAACATCATACTCGATCTGCTTTGCCATTTGTTTATCCTCCATTAATTTATTACAGCGCTGAATTTAGTAAAGCTTATCCGGTATTTCAAGATTAAAATATGCTCATTGAAAACTCCCATCAAAAAAATGTTCCCGTTACGGCACGGGCGGGATCAGCGATCCCGCCCGTGAATAGATCGACCCTGAGCGGTCATGTTCACTTATGTTCGGCATCCCCTTCGGGCGGTTCAAAACAATGCCGGCAGCGCGCTTCGTAGGCTTCTCCGGCGCCGACCACCACGCGCTCCTTGGAGGAGGTGATGCGCTGGGTGTAATTTGCCTGTGCGCCGCAGCGCATGCAGATGGCATGCATCTTGACAATGTCGTCGGCGATGGCCAGGAGGTTCGGGAGGGGTTCAAAGGGAACGCCACGGTAATCGGTATCAAGGCCCGCGATGATCACCCGCTTGCCCGAATCGGCCAGTTTCTGGACGATCTCCACCAGGTCGTTGTTGAAGAACTGGGCTTCGTCGATCCCGATGACCTGGGCAAAAACGGCATGGTGCAGGATCTCGTCCGCATCCTGAATGACAATGCTCGGGATCTCCTGCTTGCTGTGGCTGACGATCTTTTCCTTATGAAAACGGTTGTCGATGCGCGGCTTGAAGACCACGACCTTCTGTTTTGCGATCTGCGCCCGGATCAGGCGGCGGATGAGTTCTTCGGTCTTTCCGCTGAACATGCTTCCGCAGATCACTTCAATGTACCCTTTCTGGGGACGCCATCCTGTTTCCATACTACACTTCCCTCGTTATGCTAATAATGACGCGATCTTTGTGCGCAGCAGATCGATCGCCACCTTGTTCTTGCCGCCCTCGGGAACGATGATGTCCGCAAAGCGTTTCGACGGCTCCACAAAGGTCTCATGCATGGGACGGACCGTTCGCATGTACTGGTTGATCACATTGTCGATCGCCCGTCCGCGCTCATAAATGTCCCGCTTCAGCCGGCGGATAAAGCGGATGTCCATGTCGGTGTCGACGAAGATCTTGATGTCCAGAAGATCCCGGAGCTGGGGTTCGTACAGGACGAGAATCCCCTCGACGATCACGACCTTCTGGGGCGCGACGGTCAGGGTCTCTTTTGCCCGGGAATGGGTCACGTAATTGTACTGGGGCACCTTGACGGTCTTGCCTTCCCGCATGGCTTTCAGGTCCCGGATCAGCAGATCGAACTCCACGGAATCGGGATGGTCGAAATTCCATTTCATGCGCTCTTCCTGCGGAAGGTGGGACAGGTCCAGGTAGTACCAGTCCTGCTCGATGATGACGGCGCCATTCAGGTGCATGTCCTTCACCAGGGCTTTTGCAACGGATGTCTTTCCGGAGCCGCTTCCGCCCGCAATGCCGATGACGATATTTTTATTCATAGATCCCCTGATTAGCCCAGATCCTTATCGCCGAAAGCGAAGGGCAGCAGTTCCTGAGTGGTGGTGGTGTCTTTGATCGCGCCGGTTTCATCGGCAAGAACGATGTCAATGTTCCCGCACAGGTCATAGATGACCTGGCGGCATGCGCCGCAAGGCGTTACGCCGCCCCTGCTGACAACCGCCATGGCGGTAAATTCGCGTTTTCCTTTTGCCACGGCGCAGGCGATGGTGTTCCGCTCGGCGCAGACCGAAAGTCCGTAGCTGCTGCTCTCCATGTTCACCCCGGTGATGATCTCGCCGTCCGCCGTCAGCAGGGCCGCGCCCACGCGGAATTGCGAGTAAGGCGCCCAGGCTTCCCCGCGCACGTTCATCGCGGCGGCGACCAGTTCTTTCTGTTTAGCGATCGTGATCATGGCGCACCTGTGGTATGACGTTCCCGCATATCCTGTCGAATGAATTCATAATACATGCTTTCCTGATAAGATAGTAAATAATTCTCATATATTTCAATGGCGTTTTTCAAATTGTGCATTTTTATTTCCTGGAATTCCGCGTAGCGGAGCATGAAAAAATCGGCGGAGGGGGTGGTCAGCAATTTTTGGTAAT
>JAFGVT010000129.1 GCA_016937825.1 Fidelibacterota bacterium
GCCGGTGGCCGTTGCGATCACGCGGTTATTCTTGGCATCCACTTCCACGGTCGCTTCAATACTGTCCGGATCGGCACCCATGGCTTGCACGGAAGCAACGGCTTCGCGGCGAAGCGCGACAATATCTTCCGCCGTCGGGTTCATGACGGTTTTTTCCACGCTGTCGCGGATAATGCCGAGCGCCGCCCCGATCGCAGAAATAACGTCCGTGTTCTCTGCGATCATATACTGATAATGCATCGCGTTCGCGGCATAGGGAACGATGGCGGGCGCGCCGCCGCCGCCGCCGACAAAACGGACAATATCCGTATCGAGCTTATATTCGCGGGTCAGCTGCTTGATGGTCGGCCGCAGCTTGTCGGTGCTGATGTCAAGTATCCGGCGGGCAAGCTCTTCTGCGGACTTGTTAAAGATCTTTCCGAGACTGTTGAAACAGTTGCGGATCCCTGCGGGATTGATACTCCCCCGGTTCGCCTCCCCGGCAAGTTCGAGATAATGCGAGGCGGCCGTAGGTGTCAGCGTGAATTTTTTATCTTTTCCTTCCGGAACAAGGGCAAGATAGTCAGACGGATCCCCGGGTTTGGGCTGTATGGTTTCCAGATCGATCTTCCGGAAATCGCAATCGGCTTCAAATGCGACATAGCCAAGGTTGGCGATATGTGCGCTGCGGGGACCGACATCGACGATCTGTTCATGCTGCACCCGGGGCATGGACCCGCCGGCAATGCCGAGCGTCCGGACGTCCAGGGCGCGAAGATAAAGACGGTTCCCTCCGATCTGAGCGCTTTTGATCTGCGGTTTTCCGTTCTTGATGACGGAAATGTCGGTCGAGGTTCCGCCGACCTCAAGAAAAATGCCGTCGGAGACCTTGGCGTACATCAGGGCGGCAGCCACACCCGCGGCGGGACCTGACAGCATGGTCAGGATCGGGCGTTTGCGCATTTCCTTAATGTCCATAATGCCGCCGTCCGAACGCATGATCATCAGCGGCGCCTTGATCCCGCTTTCCTTGACCGCTTTCTCGGTCATGTTCGCCGTTTCAAGCATCCTGGGCATCATGGCCGCGTTGATCACAGCGGTGCGCGTACGGACCCGCAGTCCGTAGAGCTTTGAAATCTCGCTTGCCGAGGACGCGGCGAATCCTGTTTTGCGGGCCAGCCCGGCGACAAACTGTTCCTGTCCGGGATCATCCACGCCGTAGATCCCGGTCGCCACAATAACTTCGGCGCCCTTGCTTTTAAGCAGGTCGATTGTCTCCAGGACCCGTTTTTCCGTGAGTTCCTCGCTGAGATCGAGATATTCCGAATAGGCCGTCAAATATTTATCCGGCGCAAGTTCGATGAGATCGTTGGCGATCTGGCGGAAGCCCAGACCGCCCTCCATTCCTTTTCCCAGAACAATGATCCCGACCGCCGCCACATCCCCTTCCAGCAGGGCGTTGGTCGCCTGGGTCGTGGAATGTGCGATCATGATGACTTCTTCGGCCTTGATCCTTGCGTCGGCAAGCAGCGTTTTCATGGACTGAACGACACCGGCCGCGACGCCTTCCTTTGCGGTGTGCGTTGTCGGCACACAGACCTTGCCGCAAAGGGAGAAGTCACGGATATCGACCGCCACCGCGTGGGTGAATGTCCCGCCGACGTCAATTCCTATCTTGATCTTGCGCATAGGTGTCCCCATCCGTTTTAATAGAACATCAGCGAAGCGATCAGCAGGCCGGCGATCGCGATCGCCCAGGTATAAGGCAAGGTGTTCCAGAGCACTTTCTGTACGTCCACCTGCATTTCATTTGCCAGCCATACGTTGTGGGTATTGGTCGGGTCCGAAATGCTCTGCAGCATGCCGACGGACATCAGCAGTCCCATAATCGCCGCTCCCGGCATCCCCGCGGCAAGAAAGACCGCCGCAAGACCGTAGCCCATGCCCCAGAGGTTCAGAGGACCGCGATACAGGGCCAGCGGCGCCGCAAGGGTGAAAATCAAGACATATAAAAATCCATTGACGGGGACCAGGCCGGTCATGACGGGTTGTAAAAGGTTCAGGACGGGCCATCCCTGCGGGTAAAGAGATGAGATATCGCCTCCCGGCCCCATGATGGCATTGAGGAGCATGCCGATCCCCATCATCAGGGCGACGGCGGGCATGGCGACGGTGCCGCCTTCAAAGATCGAACGCACGAGGGTGTTCAGCGCGCCTTTTTTATAGGTGGCGATAAATCCGTATATCAAACCGCAAATGAACGCGGCAATAAAATTCATATTAAAGAGCAGGATCAGGAATAAAGGGACAAGCGGCGTGAAATAGGCCGAGGCGTGTAGAACATCTCCGCCGGTCCTCTTTCTTAAAATGCGAAGCAAATTGTTCAGGACGGCCAGGATGATCCCGGCGAGAATAAGGAATTTTACGGCTTTCCCGCTAAGGGCGCCAATTTTCCCTGCGATTTCGCGAACGCCTGAAGGCAAAGTATTCCAGATCAGCAGCAGAGCGGCAATGCCTGCCAGAAAGGAGATGCTGATAAGAACGATTTTTTTCAGTTTCAGGTCATGCCCGTCCCGGTAGAGCTGGATCGTGATGTAGATTAGCGAGGTGACGAACAAAAGCGCGAACATCACGAGGGCGAAGCTCCGGATCTGAAGCACTTCCAGATCCAGGACAGTGATATAGAGGGCCCAGTTCCCGGCGTTCAGGATGCCGCCCATGGAAAGTCCGAAGAGAAAAATACCGATGACCGTCATCGGGCTCATTCCCACGGAGATCATGATGGGCAACGCGATCGTCGCGACCATGATGATCGCGCCGAGGCCGCCCAGTGAGGTGAAGAGCAAGGCGATCAGCAGAAGAATGACCACCGCAATGATCCAGGGATTGTCCCCGGAAAGTTCCGCGCCCTTTTTGATCAGGTTCTCTGCCACACGGGTCTTTTGCATCAGGACGCTGAGCATGGACCCGAAGATCGCGATCACATAGGCGGGATGAAGGCGCAGTACGCCCTGTCCCACCACGAGACTGAGCGTTTGTTCAAATGAAACGCCCCCCACCAGCGCGATCAGAAATGCCATCAGCGGCAGCGCCAGCAGCGCGGGCAGTTTCCGCGTGAGCATGGCTGCGGCCATGCTGAAGAAGATCAGGATAAATATGACGATCTGTAACGTTTGCATACTCCCCTTTTCGTAAAGACGGTCGATCAGATACTTACGGTCGATGCCGTAATTTAAAGAAAAGACCCGGCAGGCACAAGTACCTGCCGGATCTTTCTATCAAAAGATGAGAAGTAATGCTATTTCAGGAAGGTCATCTTTTTGATGTCAACCTGGTCGCCGGCCTGCAGTTTGTAAATATACATACCGGTTGAGATCGGGTTGCCATGGTTATCGGTGCCGTTCCAAACGACCCGGTTATAGCCTGCCTGGATCGTGCCGTTGATCAGGGTCCTGATCTTGCGTCCGGTAATATCGTAGATCGCAAGATTGACCTTGGCATCCGCCGGCAGATCGAAACGGATCGTGGTGGTCGGGTTGAAGGGGTTCGGATAGTTCTGATGCAGCATGAAGTTATCCGGAATCCCTCCCGCGATGGCCGTGGTGTCCCGTTCGGGGATGATCGGAGCATCTTCGATCTTTTCAAAGCTGTAGGACGATACGCCGTTGTTGGTCACCAGCTCGATCAGGGCATTGTCATAGACGCTGTATACGGCCATTCCGGTGGCATTGGCGTTCGGATTGGTCGCATAATTGTCCGTGGGAGCGTCGACCGGTGCCACGCTGCTGCAGAGATTGTCGCCGGGCGCACCCAGAAGTTCCACAACCTTTGTTCCGGAGCTCCAGCAATTGCTGATGCCGACGAAGCGGCGCCATCCGCCGGAAGTTTCAACCTCGAAATAGTTGATCGCGGTTCCTGAGGGAACAACGCCCGTGTCAAAGGTGTAGAGAACGGTTCCGTCCGATTTGACATACTGCGGAGCGGAACCGGTTCCGTTAATGAAGAAGTAATCGCCGTTGCCTACCGGCGCGATCCCGCGGGATGCGGCGCCCGGAAGTACGGCAATACTGTCGGCGAGGGTGAAACTTGCACCGTCTGCCGTTTCAAAAACGTAGATGTAAGGTGCGCTCGTTCCGGACACGTAAACCTTGGTGTTCAGGCCTTCGCCGCTGGCAGCCAGCGCATCACCGACCCGAATGGGGATCCCGCCGCCGCTGTAAGCCAGGTTCATCTCCGCATCTTCGTTCTCGTTGCGGAACAGATTGAAGGTTGAGCCGGATGAGAGGTTGCAGGAGAACACCTGGCCGTCCGTCGTTGCCGCCACGGCGTTGATCTTGATATATCCGGCACTGGGCAAGGGATTAAGCAGGGCAAGGTCTTTGACAAAACTGCCGTCCTCGGCATCGAATGCCTTGAGGAAATCCCCGTAACCGTTGGGATGCGCCACAAAGTACAGATGATTCGACTTTGCGCTGTACGCCATGGTCCTCGGTGCATTGGCCGTGACGCCCATCCAGTCGGCGTCGGCCGTCACCCGCCAGTTCAGCGGCCAGATGAGCTCGCCGTTGCCGCTCAGGGCAACCGTTACGACACCGCCGCTGGTGTAAACGGAAAGGCTGGCGTTATCCGCCGTTTCATCTTTCGGCATATACGTCACAAAAATATCTGCCGTATCTCCCGGAGCCAGAAGATCCGTGTCGATCAGGGCAAAGAAATCGCCCTGCGAACTGACGAGACTGTCAATGACAAGATCAACGGCCGTTTCGGGCGCGTCATTGGTCAATTTAACGACCATTGTCTTGGCGGCGTTGATACCGACCACGGCAAAGTTGAGTGACGCCGGGGTGACCAGCGGAACGGCTTCGGGAGCTTTGATCATGATATGATCAAGGTACATCGATCCGGCCACAACGGGTTCGGCATGGAATTTAACCGCATAGACGCCGGTCTCAAAAATATCGACCACGTGTTTATGCCAGTCAAAGTCACCGGGAGCATTCAGTTCAAGAAGCGTATCGACAACCGCGTAGGTCTGGTCGACAAGCAGAACATTCAGATGCCAGTTGTCCGAACCGCCCGTATGCTCCGCAAGATGGAAGGTCAACTCTTTGGGATCCTGAATGAAGGGCGTCATGGCGTAACCGGCGGAATCAAGATTCGCCAGCCCAAGATACTTGCCGGTACCTTCGAGAGCATAAGCATCATTGGCCAGGAAAATGTTCTCGAATTCCCATTCGGGACTGAGCTCGGTCCAGGTCTCGAAATTCTCATCCAGTTCGTCCAGAATGGGCGAATAGAATGTCAGTTGATCGTAAAAGGTACCGGTGATCTGGTAGCCGTCATTCGCAGGGTTTGCGAAGGTGTACTGGGTCACAACGCCAACCAGGTCGAATTCCCAGGTGGGCGCAGTCATACCGTCCAGATCGCTTTCTTTATCAATGCGGAAGACCAGCGTGTCGATTCCGTCCGTGACCTGGAGATTGGCATCGCTGCCGGCTGCAGGCCATGCGGAAGGATTAAGGAGTTTGACCTTTTCCACTTTGACAAGGTTACCCTCGTAGGTTTCACCGATATCCGCCAGGCTCACTGTTTCGGGAACGCTGACCGTACCTGAGCCGATGAACAGCATGTCATCGGAAGAACTCACCGCGATCTCCGTAAGCCCATTGTAAAAATCGACCGTTCCAGTTACCTGAATGATATCACCGGGTACGAAACTGTTGGTAACGGAAGAGGAAAATATATTCACACCTCCGGTACCGTCCTCAATATAAAGGCTGGTCTTCGAGGTGTAGTTCGGCGTAAAGACCGTTCCGCGGACCGTGACGACGGAGTCTTCCAGGTCGGGACGGAAATCGCCGTCAAGATCTGCCTTCACGTCGGCAATCGGCGTAATTTCAACGAATTCCGGCACTTCCAGCGTCCAGGTCGCGATCGCATTGTTCGTCGCCATCTGGTAAAGGGTGATCGTTCCGTCCGGATTATGCTTGAATTTGATATTTCCGGCAACATTGGCATTCGCTTTTTCAATATTGCCCATTTCGGCCTCGGCCCAGAGTGCCGGTGTCACTTCATCTTCCGTGATGTTGTAGACTTTTATTTTCCGACGGTTGCCTTCATTGTGGTTGGCGTTCACCGCAAGAAGTTTTGAACCGTTGGTGGCCTGCATGAACAAAACGTTTCCGTAATAGGTATCGGGGACGCTTGTTGTTGCAAGCACCGTTCCCGCCGTATCGATCTTCGTGGCGTTTTTCCAGGCAGCGTTGACCCAGAGCGTGGCATCGTCAACGATGGAAATGCCGCCGTCGGCAGCGCCGGCTGTGATCGGAATGGATTGTATTTCACTGAATGTCGCTCCGTCAGCCGTTCCGAAGACCTTGATCTCTGTCCCGCCGCGGGCGGAAGCATAGATCCGGGTGCCGGTGCCGCTTCCCGTGACCTCCAGGACGTCACCGAAACGAACTGTAACGGCCTGGGTCAGCGCAACGGTCGGGACCGACGTTTCATCCTCCCAGCGGTAGATCTTGAAATCGCCCCCGCTGGCCAGGTTGCATGCATAGATGACACCGTCGTCCGCCGCATCGGCCTTCATCAGCGAGATCCCGTAGAATCCGCCCGTGACGCCGGTCATATCCAGTGTATCAAGCAGTGCCCCGGTTTGCGGGTCCAGAACGTAAATATAAGCA
>JAFGVT010000130.1 GCA_016937825.1 Fidelibacterota bacterium
GAGAAGATCCTGTTCTGATAGTCGTAATGGCCGTCACCCAGCAGCAGCACATAGAGCGGCTTGGGGTCAGGCGCCTGGGCGTACATATTGCTTAAAAAATGCCAGATGGCGAAGGGGTCGCGGTTCCCGGCGTTGAACTGGCCGATGATGCCGGAATAGGTTTTCACCAGCGTGTTCAGCGGCTGGATGCTGCGCGATTCCTTATGCGCGGCCAGCCGGTTTGCCTCCCCGGCGAAGGCGTCGGGGGTAATGATGATCAGATCGACCTGCGCGGCATGGTCCGCCGTGTTGCGGGGCGTGAAATCCGGCAGGATCGAGACGGCGGGGGTCTTGAAATGGCCTTCGTTCAGGACAAGAAAGGCGTGGTCCGTACCGTCGGCCGGCACGCGGAGGTCCGCCTGGGTCCCGCTGACGGGAAAATAGCGGATGTTAAAGGGATCTTCAACGCCGAATACGTAGGAAAGGGAGCCCGTCAGTCCGGTAACGCGGATTTTCCGGTCATCCTCAAAACTGCGAAACCAGAGATCGAGACGGCCGTCCACCGCCCGGGGCTGCCGGGGATAGATAATGTCGATATAGTCCAGAAAGCCTTCGCTGGTCGTGAATTCGCCGCGGTACTGAACGGTCAGGGAAAATTCCTCGCTCAGCTTGTCGTTCGGGATCGCCAGCTGCGTCCGTTTGCTGATACTGCTTTCATAGTCGTAATCGTCGGAGGTTTTCGCAATGGACGTGTAGTACTGATAGAGCAGGGAATCCCCAAGGTAGGTCTTGAATTCATGAGAGCCCGCGGTGGTGAGTCCGAAGGACAGCCGCAACGCCGCCGTAACGGGCGCGTCCCGGTACAGGCCGTTCAGATAAAATGAAAAGGCGCTTGCGGCGGAAAGGCGCTCACCGAACCAGAGCTCCCCGCCCTTGCCCGGATTGATGCGTTCCTCTTCGAAGTGCAGGCGCTGAAAAGTGTAGGCCATGTCCGTTTCGGATCCCGTAAAGACCGGCGTATCCGGGGTCATGCGTTTCGGCGCATGGCCGGCCGTTCCGGCGAAAAGGCGGAAATGCTGCACGCTTTCGTAGGGGTTCCGGACGTAGCTGACATTGCGGATATCGCTCGTGGGAACGCCCCGCTTCCAGGCCGAGCTCCCCGAGGCGTAGAAAACCCACTGGTCGTCCGCATCCGAGGCGGCGTCCAGGAAGAGCATCGGCACCTCCCGGAGATGAAGGTCCGCGCTGTCCGGAAAGGACGAGCGCAGGGGAGCGCCGAAAGCCGGGCCGCTGTAGAGGTAGAGTTTCCCATCCTCGATCGCCGCGGCGATGCCCGCGTTCTGCAGGTCGGAGCGTTTCAGGCTGTAGATCCCCTCTTCCGTGACCGAGACGTCCAGCCAGCTCCCCGTAAAGTCCGCCGCTTTCGCGAAGAAAGGCGTCCGCGCCTCCGGACTTTTCCGGAGTCCGTCCGCATAGGCCCGATTGACGAAGAGTCGGTTCAGGGGGTCCGGCACGGGTTTCCCCGCCGCGCGGTGAAGGTCCGCCTCCACGAGCAGGGCGCGGGCGATCCGGCCGTCCGGCAGGAAAGGATTGACGGTGAGGTAGACAAAGGTCCGGTCGCGGAAACGGCGGGGTTCGCTGACCGTGAACAGCGCGCTCTGCTCCACGGAATGGCCGTAGTCCGCGCTTTCCGTGACGCGGACGCGGATATCCGGGATCTTTCCGGAATAGGCGATCGGGAACTGCATCACCTCATAGAGGGTGCCGTCCTCTCCCAGGATATTGTTGGAATGGTCGAAGGCATAGCGGACATGCTCGCGATCATTTTCGATCCAGCGGTAGGTGTGGAACTCGCCCGGATCGATGCGGATGCTCAGGGTCTGCGGACTGGGATACGCGATCTCAAGTCCGCGGGGCGCGGCGAAGGCCAGCGTGACTGACAGGATAAGAATAATGCCGATGATCTTTCTCAATACGCGCGTCCTTTTTGATTATTCGGTTTTTACCTGCTCAACCGGGCGATGTTCCTAATTTACCGCCTTTTTTCCAATTGACAATTGAAAATTGACAATTGACAAGTGAAACCGGCTTCGCCGTGGCGCAGCAATTGAAGACAGAAAACATCAGAACATTTCAAGACATCAAATAGAAAAACATACACTGTCATCCTGAACCCCGCCTACCGGCGGGAGTGAAGGATCTATTCACAACAAGAACCCGAACAATATGTGTGTATTGCTATCTTTAACAGATCCTTCACCCCGATGCCGCGGGGTTCAGGATGACAAAAAAGGCGAAGGAGCGCAGGTGTTTGGAGTTCGGGGTTCGGAGTGTGGGAATATCGAACAAGGAACACCCATTTATGATTTTCGAAGAAGGGACACAGGGGATTTTAATCCCCGAAGCCCTGAAGGGGCGAAGGGGATCGGAGTTCGGAGTTCGGGGTTCGGAGTGTGGGAATATCGAACAAGGAACACCCATATATGATTTTCGAAAAAAGAACGTGATCAATCAAGTCTCAACGATCTTCCAACCCCGCAGGGGTTGAAGAAGAATATAACACGTTTCTCTATCTTACAACCCCAGAGGGGTTGAAGAAGTCTTAAAACTTGCCTCAAGTTTTTTCATTAGGCCATGAGGGCACGGAGTAGGGAAATATCTGAATATCCAACAAGGAACACCCGTGTATGATCTTAGAAGGAAACAATCCATCGCGTCCCCACGATCTGTCATCCTGAACCCCGCCTACCGGCGGGAGTGAAGGATCTATTCACACAACAGCCATTAAATCCCCCCCCCCGGACAACAAGGAGCAGATGGAAAATCCCTGAATATCCAACAAGGAACACCCATATGTGATCTAGGCAGGGATGCGATCCATCGCGTCCCCTTGCCGCATGCCGGGGATTTTTTTATTCTCTTTCCCCTCCCGGCTCAGTATATTTCCACATGAAATTCACACTGCAAGCGACATCGAACCCCCTTTCCGCGCGGGCCGGCATCATCGAGACCGACCACGGCCGCATCCAGACCCCCGTCTTCATGCCCGTCGGCACGCACGCCACGGTCAAAACGCTCTCCGGCGCCGAACTGGACGACGCGCAGGCGCAGATCATTCTGGGCAATACCTACCACCTGTACCTGCGTCCCGGCATGGAGACCATGGAAAAAGCAGGCGGCCTGCACCGCTTCATGAATTGGGACAAGCCCATTCTCACGGATTCCGGCGGCTTCCAGGTCTTTTCCCTGGCGCACATGCGGAAGATCGTGGGCGATACCGTCCGCTTCCGCTCGCACCTGGACGGCAGCCTGCACCATTTTTCCCCGCAGGTCAGCATGGACATCCAGCACACGCTCGGCAGCGACATCGTGATGGTCTTTGACGAATGCACCCCCTACCCCTGCGATTACGAGTACGCGAAACGCTCCCTGGCCCTCACCCACCGCTGGGAAAAAATGTCCAAAGACCATCTCCGCGCGCAGGAGCCCCTCTGGGAACATTCCCAGGCCCTCTTCGCCATCGTTCAGGGCAGCGTGTACGAGGACCTGCGCCGGGAAAGCGCGGACTTCCTGACGAACGAAGGCTTTGACGGCTACGCCATCGGCGGACTGGCCGTCGGGGAGCCCAAGGATATCATGTACGCGCTGACGCAGACCGTCTGCGACGTTCTGCCGAAGGACAAGCCCCGCTACCTGATGGGCGTCGGCAAACCCGAGGACATCCTGCATTCCATCGCCCGCGGGGTGGATATGATGGACTGCGTCCTGCCCACCCGGAACGCCCGGAACGGGACGCTGTACACCCGGGACGGCAAGATCAACATCAACAACAGCCAATACAAGAACGATTTTACGCCCCTGGACCCGGACTGCAGCTGCTACGCCTGCCGTCACCATACCCGGGCCTACCTTCACCATCTCTACCGCCAGAACGAGATCCTCGGCCTGCGCCTGAACTCTCTCCACAATATAAGCTTTTTCCTCGAACTGACCCGGGACGCCCGCGAGGCCATTCTGAACGAACGCTTCCCGGAATTCTACCGCGATTTCTTCAACCGCTACCGCATCGAGGAGGATCACGGCGAGGCGAATGCGGTGAATCGCGAGAACCGGCGGAAGAGGGGAGCTGAGACGCGAAAGAGCTAAGAAGCTGAGAAGAGGAGAAATGGGAATATCGAACAAGGAACACCCATAGGGGATCGGAGTTCGGAGTGTGGAGTATGGGAATATCCAACAAGGAACACCCCTATATGATTTTCGAAAAAAGAACGCGATCAATCACGTCCCAACGATCTTCCAACCCCGCAGGGGTTGAAGAACAGTATAGCGTCCTAACGACTAAATTTAAGGAGGACCGCCCATGCCGAGACATCGCTCTCCCCTGCTTTACGGGATAAGGACCCCGGGATGCCTTGTCCTTTTCTTCTGCCTCTTCGTCCTCACCGGACTCGGGGCGCAGGTAAATCTGAAGATCGAGATCCGCCACCTTGAAAGCGCGAGGGGAGACATTCTGCTTGAAGTGCTGGACCGGAACGAACAAACGCTCAGGGCCTTTATTCAAACCTTGGACAGCACGACCGTTCGGATCGACATCCCCGATATGGACCCCGGGACCTATGCCGTGAAATTCTTTCACGACAGCAATGCGAACGGGATACTGGACCTCAGCCGCATCGGCATCCCCCTCGAAGGCTTCGGCTTCTCCAACAACGCCTACGGCCTGTTCATGCCCAAAAAATTCGGCGAATGGCTCTTCCGGATCAGCGGCGATACGACGATCTGCCTAACCCCCAAATACCTCAAATTTCCGTAATTCAGCAGTGATATTCAATCCTTGTCCCGGTGGCGGGGATTGCCGCCCGGGCAGGATTGGGAGACTTTCTTGTGAAGGGATCCCCAGCGCCCTTCGGGGCTTCGGGGACTAAAATCCCCTTCATGCCCGCCGCTTGGCGGGGTTCAGAATGACCGTCATGTTTTTCTATTTAATGTCTTGAAATATGTTGATGTTTTCTGTCTCCAATTGTCAATTGTCCATTGTCAATTGTTTACAGATCGCCGCCCAGGGACCAGAGCCAGCGGGGGCTGGAGAAGCCGGTACCGTCGTATTCCCAGGCGAGGTCGATGCGCAGGAGGGCGAAGCCGAGGTAGATCCGCACACCCATGCCGACGGAGCCGATCATGTCGTCCCATTCATTGCCGAAGGGCCACCACTGGCCGCCGGAGATCAATTGTAGGTCGCTGTCCCAGGCAGCGCCGACGTCCGCAAAGAGCACGCCGCGGATCTGGAACAGCGAAATGGGCGGCAGTCCGATCTTTGCGTATTCGATAAAGGGAAAGCGCAGTTCGGCGTTGAAGAGGGCGAACTTGCTGCCCCAGGTCTGGAACAGGGCCGCCCCGCGGACGGGCATGATGTATTCGCTCAGGTAGTACATGCTGAGCTGTTCGGAAAAACTCCCGGAGGAGCCGCCCAGAATGGGGGCGTTGGGATTGTACACATAGTTGATCCAGTTGTCGACCCCGCCGAGCAGGAAGACCTGAGGGTCGGGACCGAAGGAGGCGCCGCCGTTGAAGCGGAAGCCCAGGTGATAATCATCGGTGATCTTGACGTACTGCCGGTAATCCAGCTTGGCGGTGTAGAATTCGGGAGTGTCCGCGGTGATCTTGGGGGACATTTCGAAGCTCAGGCGGTAGCGGCTCCCGTCCATGGGCGCGGTGTAGCTGAAGACGGTGTTGTCCTTGACGAAGGCGATCTCGGCGCGGTATTCGTGGATCTCTGCGTCGTACTGCGCGGCAATGTCGGGGTCGTCGAGCAGGTCGCGCTTGACGTAATAATAGGAGTTGTTCAGCTCAAGGCGGACGTGCTTGTTGATGGGATAATCGGCGATCAGGTGCAGGCTGCGGTTCGTATAGCGGGTCACGAAAAAGCCGTAAGGGTTGGTCTCGGACACTTCGCCGGGAATGCTGGTGGCGTAGTTGTCGGACTGGTTCTGCAGGATGAAGCCGAAATTCGGGCGGTAGCGCAGATAATAATAGGCCAGGGCGTAATCGCTGTTCTTGAGGTCGATGTAGAGGTCCGTGCCGATGTAGACCTGATGGTCGCCCATCACGTCGCTGAACATGAAGGTGGCCTGGCCCTGGGCGCCGTAAAAGGTCGAATAGCCGAAGTAGCTGTCCACCAGGTCCAGCGAAAATTTGGTCTTGTAGGGCTGGTCGATGTAGGAGCCCGAGGCGTCGAGGATGCGGCTGCTGTCGAGGGCGACCTGGCCGGTATCGCCAAGATCGCCGCTGGGCGTGTACTCGGGAACGAAGACGTAGTTCGCATAATCGGAGAAGCGCTCGATGGTCTCATCCCCTTTCACGACGCTCACGGCGCCGGCGCTCTCGCCGCCGTTCCCCTCCTCCAGCTTGCGGAGACGTTCGCTGTGCATGGCGTTCTCCGTCGCGTCGCCGAATTCTTCCAGGGACCGGCTGCGCTGAAGCGTGGGCTGAAGTTCGCGCTTTTCCATTTCAAAGGGCCGGTTCATGCGGAAGATATCCCAGCCCATTTCCTTGAAGGCGCAAAAGATCAGGTTCTCGCCCGTCCGGTCCAGATTTAGGTGAAAGGTCCCGCCGGACACGTTGGTGATGGGATAGGCCTCGCCCCCGGCGGGGCGGATAAAGATATTGAAGATCCCGTTCTCGTCGGAGGTATAGACGATGCCGCGGCCCAGGGGGTCGACGTAGGGATAATTTTCGTCATGAGCGGTCTCGGTCAGCGCGTTCTTTTCCCTGTCCTTAAGCGTGATCATGAAAATATCGCGCTGGAAGGGATGGCGCTTGTCACGGTTTTCGGGCCGCTTCAGGCGTTCGCTGACGTACACGATGCTGCGGCCGTCGGGGGCCCACTGGGGATTTTCGTCGGCGTAGCTGTCCGTGGTGAGATTGGTCAGGCTGTTTTTGGCCAGATCGTAAACGTAAATGTCGCTTTGGGACCCGTCGTGTCCTGAAAAGGCGACGATATGGTTTTTTTCGGGGTGACAGGCGGCGGCGAACACGCCCTGCAGCTGCGGCATGGGATAGAAGGTCTGCTTGCCGGTCTCGACCTCCACGGCGACGATGGCGTCGTGCTTTCCGCTCTTGGCGGCAAAGACGATCGCTTTCGAGTCGGCGGTCCAGGAGATCCCGGGGGCAAGCCATTTCAGTTCTTCCAGGCTCGCCTTGCGCTGTCCCTTAACGATGCGCCGGACCTTGCCGCCGTCCTGCATGTCCATCAGGAAAATGTCCGCATAACCTTTCTGATCGCTGAGGAACGCGATCCGGCTGCCGTCGGGCGAGATCGAGGGGGCGATGTTCTGGGTGTTGCGCATGTCCACGTGGTCGGTCAGGCGCACGGCGATGTCCCGGATATCCTCGGTGGCGCTGATCTCGGGCCAGTACATTTTTTTCAGGTAGTGATGCCACTCGTCGGACAGCTCTTTCTTGCTCATGTTGAAGGTGAACTGGACAGCGCGGTCGACGTCATGGTAGATCTTGAGCTTGAGGTAGAACTCGGTGAGCTTCTGGTAGCCGTAGGTCTCGCGGATGAACTTGAAAATGCTCTGGCCGCCCTTGTAGGCGTAGTAGCCGGTCATGGCGTCGAAGGAATAGGATTCGAAACGGCTGTTGGTGGCGAAATCGCGCATGAACATGTCCGCCTCGGTGTCCCAGCGGGACGATTCGTATTCCGCGGAGCCCTCGGCGAGCCAAAGGGGGATGTTCAGGCGAACGGCGCCGGAGATGACGGACTGGATGCTGCCGCTGTAGTAAAAGTCGTTCATAAAGGCGTGGATCAGTTCATGATGGATCACGTGCCGGAAATCGCGGAACGAGCCTTCAAAGGGAATGACCACGCGGTTCTTGAAAAGTTCGGTGAAGCCGCCGACGCCCTCGGGCATGTAGTCGTTGACCGTATTCGTCTGCTGAAAATCGTTATGGCTGTCGTAAACGATGATGGCGTAGCGCTTTTTCAGGTCCCAGTCGAGCAGGGTGCTGATGGATTCGTAGGCCGATTCGGCGTATGCCGCGCAGAGATCGGAGACTTTCTTATTGTCGCCGTTGAAATAGATATTGAAATGCCTGCTTTGAATGAAATTCCATTCAAAGACATCGTACTGCACCTTGTTTTTCCCGAACTGGCCGTAGAGGGCGGCGGTGGCGAGAAGCAGGAGGATCGGCAGCAGGCGTTTGGGTTTCATGGGTCCATCATCGGTTTTGGTTTTCACCCCTCGCTCCGGGGGATGTTCCGTAAATTCCCGAAGGCGGGGATTGTTTCAATAAAATCACGGACGTGCGGAGGATCAGCCCCGCGCAAGTCCGGGCAGGGTCTGTTCCAGGATCCCGCGGATCTCGTCGCGGATCTCGTCGATGCCGCGGTTCCCGTCGATCCGCCGGCAGCGTCCGGGCTCGTCCCGGCAGAGGGCGAGGTAACCCTCGCGCACGCGCTGCCTGAAGTCGCGGGTTTCGCTTTCCAGCCGGTCTGCCGTGCCGATGCGCTTCGCGGCCACGTCCAGGTCGGTATCGATCACAAAGGTAAGGTCCGGGACCAGTTCGTGGGCGCCGATGCGGTTCAGTTCGAAGATCAGGTCCAGGGGCAGTTTACGTCCGTAGCCCTGATAGGCGGTGGTGGAATCGTAAAAGCGGTCGCTGACCACGATCCCGCCGCCGGCCAGGAAGGGCTTGATCTCCTGGACGACCAGCTGGCTGCGGGCGGCGGCGTAAAGCAGCAGCTCGGTGCGCGCGTCCATCTCCATATGCTCCTTGTTCAGCAGCACCGCCCGAACGGCGTTCCCGATGGGGGTGTGCCCCGGATCAAAGCAGTGCAGAACGTGAAAGGCCGAAGACAGATAGCGGACGCAGTGTTCCGCCTGAATGCTTTTCCCCGAACCGTCGATACCTTCAAAGGTGATGAACATGGCTATCCCGAAAATTTTACCGTTTAAGATAAGGCTAATCGTCCTCAATTGTAATCGAAAAATGCAGGCGTCTCAGCGCGCGGCCTCGCAATAGCGAATTTCGCCGAAAAAAATGCGGTGGAAATCGAAACCGCCGGGGTATTTTTTCAAAATGGCGGGGTCGAGGAAATGCGTTTCGTCCATGTCCTGCCAGTAAATCTTTTTGCAGGCGATGATCAGGTCCGCCTCGTCGAAGCCGGGCGCGGCAACTTCGGGGACCGCGACCGGCGTCAGGCCGGCGACGCCGAGCTTGTCCGGGACGTCCCGTCCGGAGACGGAGCCCAGGTAGTTCAGCGTTTTTTTAAAGGAGGCGGGGAAGCGGCAGAGGGTAAAAGTGTCGTAGTCGTTCATAAAGTTCCAGGTATGCCGGGAGGGCCGGACCACCACCTGGGCGAAGGGACGGGTCCACATCGTGCCCAGGCTCCCCCAGGCTACGGTCATGGCGTTGTAGCTGCCCGCGTTCAGGTCCCCGGCCGTCAGCAGGAACCACTCGTCCTCCCAGACGTGGGCCGGACGCAGAAGCAGATCATGGATCTTGAGGGCCGATCGTTGCATCGCGTTTTCCTTTCAGATAAAAAATACTTACATTTGCATTCGTTTAAAATTAAATTCTCCTCGTTAACCGACCGAAGGAGTGCCGATGGAACAATTGAACTACGTCTGTCCCAAATGCGGAAGCCGTCAATACGAACTGGATGAGATCCGCACGACCGGCGGCGCGATCAGCAAGATCCTGGATGTGCAGAACAAAAAATTCACCGCCGTCACCTGCCAGAAATGCAAATACACCGAACTGTACAAAGCGAAGACCAGCATGCTGGGGAACATCTTTGACCTTTTCGTCGGCAGGTAAGTCCCGGCTCAGATCTCTTCCGCCGCCCGGATCTCGTCGATATACCAGGACATGATCTTTTCAAATTCCTCGCCCTCGCTGTAGCCGACCTTTTTATAGCGGATGATCCCGTTCTTATCGACCACAAAGAGGGTCGGAATGCCTTTCACCCCGAATTCGCGGTTCAGCCCCCCGGCGTAATAGACCGGAAAATCGTAGCCGTTCTCCCGAACGAAGGGCGGCACCAGGAAGGTGTCCGAATCCGTCGACACGGC
>JAFGVT010000023.1 GCA_016937825.1 Fidelibacterota bacterium
TCTGAAGCTTTTCAACGGACACTCCGGTCAGGTCGGACAATTTCTGCCAGGTTTCGGGATGTTTTTTTATGACGTCCGGGTACACGACAATGTTATAGCACGGCACATTGTAAATGATCTTGTTCCCGTTCCTGTCGAACACAATGCCGCGGGGCGCGGAAATGTCCGTGCGGTTCAGCATGTTCCCCATGGCTTCATTCCGGTAGGTGGAATAATTTATGATCTGCAGGGAATAAAAGCGGAAGATCAGGATAAGAAACAGGACGAGGGAAACGGCGATCACGGTAATCATGCGGTAGTTGCTGATACTATTTTTAACTTCGCGGGACATGCTTATTTATTGCTTCTGTTTTTAAGCGGAAAGATCACGCTGACGATCAGCAAGAACGCGAAAGTATAAAGGGTTTCCGGGATCGCATAGCGATACAGGATCACTAAGGGTTTCACGTAACCCGAATAGTAGAGAAGGTCATATAAAATGGAGTAACTCAGCATGGCTCCGAAAATACTCAGGTAAAACAAAAAGCCTTTCAGGCGATACCAGAACGGCAGCAATTTGATCAGTCCGAAAACGATCAGGGTTTTAAAGAGCGGTGACAGGCCCCAGTACTGCAGGGTGCCGGGAAGGAATATGTCCTGCAGAAAACCGAAGACAAAGGCCATAATAATGGCGATCAGCGGTTTTTCATTCATCGCCAGGAAAAACAGCATGATCAGCAGGATGTCGGGGTGAATGCCGGCAATGCCGATAAAGTCATTGAACACGACCGTGACAATGAATAAAACGCTCATGACGATATAGACGATTCGCGAACGCAGTTGATCAGTTTCCATCGTGGCTCACAATAAACACTTCCTGTAATTTTCTGAACGATACGTAATAATTGCCTTCGATCAGGTAGGTGAACCCGTTCTCCGAGGAGTTCACCTGTGTAATATAACCTACCGGGATATCCCGGGGATATATCTCTGACAGGCCCGAAGTTGTGACGGTCCAGCCGGGTTTGATCTCGATCGTTGTGGGAATATCCTCAATGACAAAGGTGTCGCCGTGATGCCATTTCAGGATGCCGTACACCCGGGAGGGGTTGATGCGTACGCTCACGCGGACATCCGGTTCGATGATCATGCTGGCGATACTGGTCCGTTTTCCGGAAGACAGGATCCGCCCCACAAGCCCGTCTTTGTCGACGATGACGTCATTGGCCTGCACCTTGTTTTCTTTCCCTTTGTCCAGCATGATAATACTGGACCCGTCTTTAAATCCCTTGTAGGTGATCAGCGCCGGCAGCAGTTCATAGCGCGAGGTATCGCGAAAACCCAGCATTTCCCGCAAGCGTTCGTTTTCCGTGGAAAGGCTCTGCTGGTGGGCCAGTTCCCGGTTCAGGCGGAAAATATCCATACGAAGCTGCCGGTTCTCTTCAATGACCTTTTTCTTGCGCTGCTGTTCGGCAATGGGTTTTTTCATGAACGAGGTGACATCCTGCCAGCGGGTCTGCATCGACAGGATCACGTGATTTTCTGTTTGGGATAAGAGCAGCAGAGATATTCCGACAAAAACAACGGTCAATATCTCGAGGTGTTTGCGAATTACAAAGTCATACAGTTTGCTCAGCATTTACAATAAGACATCAAGATAGTTTTCGATATTTTCAAGGACTTTTCCGGTCCCTTTGGCTACGGAGAGCAGGGGTTCGTCGGCAATGCTCACGGGGAGGTTCGTTTCCCGGCGGATGCGTTCATCCAGGCCGTGCAGCAGAGAGCCGCCCCCTGTCAGGATCACGCCGCGGTCCAGAATGTCCGAGGACAATTCGGGCGGAGTGTGTTCAAGGGTGCGCTTAATGGCCGCGATCATCATTTCAATGGTTTTCTGAAGGCATTCCGAAACGTCGTTCGCATCCACTTCAACGGTCCGCGGAATGCCGGTAAGCAGGTTCCGGCCTTTCACCGCGATGATCTTTTCTTCCATCGGAATGGCGGACCCGACGGCGATCTTGATCTCTTCGGCCGTTCGTTCGCCGATCAGAAGGTTATGCTTGCCGCGGAAATAATGGACGATCGCATTGTTGAGCTCGTCTCCGGCAACCCGGATGGATTCCTTGGCAACGACGCCGTTCAGCGCCAGGACGGCGATCTCGGTCGTTCCGCCG
Organism: Fidelibacterota bacterium; assembly: GCA_016937825.1. Taxonomy (GTDB): domain Bacteria; phylum Fidelibacterota; class Fidelibacteria; order Fidelibacterales; family Fidelibacteraceae; genus M50B103. Next base: position 2,151 of record JAFGVT010000023.1, read on the forward strand.
CCGATGTCCACGATCATGCTGCCGATCGGTTTGCTGATGTCGATCCCGATGCCGATCGCCGCCGCGACCGGTTCTTCGATCAGATAGACACGGCTTGCATTCGCGCGCTCCGCACTTTCCTGCACGGCGCGTTTTTCCACTTCGGTGATCCCGGAGGGAACGCAAATGACCATTTTCGGACGGGCGAAACGGGAAAGCTGGATCTTCTTGATAAAACCCTGAAGCATGCCGTCCGTCATTTCAAAGTCGGCGATCACACCGTCTTTCATGGGGCGGATCGTGGTGATGTTGGGGTGGGTTCTGCCCAGCATGTCGCGCGCTTCATTTCCAACGGCAATGATCTTCCCGGTTTTGGTGGATTTTGACACGATGGAGGGCTCGTTGATCACAATACCCTGTCCACGCATGTGGATCAATGTATTTGCCGTACCCAAATCTATAGCTATGTCGCTGTTTAACCATTTGAACATACTCATAAGGCATCCTTACTGTTTTTCTTAGAGCCACCTGCCGGATTCGAACCGGCGACCTACGCTTTACGAAAGCGTCGCTGCTACCAGCTGAGCTAAGGTGGCATAGCCTGTTAATATAATATTTTCCATAAGAAAAACATTAAATTTTCTAAACTAATTTCCTCTCAGCTTTGTCCAGCCACGCTTTAATGCTATGGTAAACGGCCTTGGCCGTAAATCCGAATTTCTCCGCCAGTTCCTCGCCGGGCGCCGAACTGCCGAAACGATCCATGCCGATAACCCTGCCCGGGTTGCCTGTGATCTCACGCCACCCCAGCGTGCGGCCTGCCTCGACGATAAATACGGGGATATTCCCCGTCGGGAACAGGGATTCCCGGTAGGCTTCATCTTGCTGAAGAAAGGTCTCATAGGAAGGCACGGACACAACCCGCGCGGCGCAGCCTTCGGATGCGAGCATCCCGGCGGCTTCCGCACACAGGGAGAGCTCCGAACCGGAGCCTGCCAGGATCATATCGGGCGTTCCCGAAGTATCTTTCACGATATATGCCCCGCGCTTAAAATGTTGAATTCCGTCCGGCCTTTCGCGTAGCTGTTCCGGACAGGTCTGCCGGGTCAGCACGATGGCGGTCGGACCTTCCCGGTTCTCGAGGGCCGTGATCCAGGACTCCATCGTTTCGCGTTCGTCCGCCGGGCGAAGCACGGTCAATCCCGGGATAAGCCGCAGGGACATAAGCTGTTCGACCGGCTGATGGGTCGGACCGTCCTCTCCGACGAAAATGCTGTCGTGGGTAAAAACATAGATCACCTGGACCTTCATGAGCGCCGCCATCCGGATCGCCGAACGCATGTAATCCGAAAAGACCAGAAATGTTCCCCCGAAGGGAATAAAACCGCATCCGTAGAGGGAGATTCCGTTCAGGATGGCGCCCATGGCAAATTCCCGGATCCCGAAATGAATGTTCCGTCCCTTGAAATTCCCGCGCGACAGGTCGCCGCCTTGTTTGAGCGTGGTCTTGTTGGAACCCGCGAGATCGGCCGAACCGCCGACAAGTCCGGGAATATTCTTTTCCAGCGTCTGCAATATGTTCCCGGAATGCGCCCGGGTGGAATTGTCCTTGTTTTTAAGCCCGGACAGAAGGTGCTCCCTCAGGTCTTCCGGGAAGATCTTTGATACCTGCCCGACATAAGCGCGGTACGCTTCCGGATGTTTTTCCTGCCATTCCCGGTAGCGCAGCTGCCAGGCGTCATACTCCGGTTTTACCTTGCCGGCATGGCCGGCAAATTCTTTTTTCGCTTCTTCCGGAATATAGAACGATCTGTCGGGGGGGAACCCCAGTTTTTCTTTTGTCAGTCGCAGTTCTTCTCCGCCCAGGGGCGATCCGTGGGCTTCCGGCGTATCCTGGCGGTTCGGACTCCCGAAAGCGATATGGGTCCGCGCCACGATCAGGGAGGGTTTCCCTTTTTCTTTTTGCGCTTCTAAAATGGCGCGTTCGATCTGTTCCTGGTCGTGGCCGTCGATTTCCAGGACCTGCCATCCGTATGCCCGGTAGCGCATCGCCACGTTTTCCGAAAAGGTCAGATCTGTCTTTCCGTCAATGGTAATGCCGTTGTTGTCGTAAAAACAGATCAGCCTGTCAAGGCCGAGATGACCCGCCAGCGAAGAAGCTTCGTGGCTGACGCCTTCCATAAGGTCGCCGTCCCCGCAAAAGCAATAAATATAATGATCTCCAAAGAGAGAAAATGTTTCGTCGTTCCATCGTGCGGCGGCCATTCCGGCAGCCATGGCCATACCGACGGCATTCGCCAGTCCCTGCCCGAGCGGGCCTGTTGTGGTTTCGACACCCGGGATCTCGCGCTCGGGGTGCCCCGGCGTAACGGAGCCCCATTGGCGGAAGGCCTTCAGGTCGTCCAGAGTGATGCCGTAACCCGCAAGATGCAGCAGTCCGTATAAAAGCGCGGATCCGTGCCCGCCCGACATGACGAATCGGTCCCGTCCGGGCCAGTCGGGGTCCGCAGGATTGAGGCGTAAAAATTTCGTCCACAGTACGGCGGCGCAATCCGCCATTCCCATCGGCAATCCGGGGTGTCCGGACTGGGCTTTTTCCACCATATCCGCGGCGAGTAGACGCAGGGTGTCGGCGGTTCGTTTAGACATACATCATCTCCAATGATCTAAGTTAGGACTAATTTATCATCTTTTGCAATTTAATAAAACCCTTTTATCGGAATACGCGGGAAAATAAATCGCTTGAATAGTCAGCGGCAGTTTTTTACATTTACGCATCATCCCGGGATCACCATGCGTAAAACCCTGTTTATTTTACTGTTCCTGCTTGAAGCCGCGGCTGCCTCGCTCCGGGGCCTTGGCGGCGCTGCGGACCGGATCCCCTCCCTTCCCGCAGCGGTTGAATTTCTCGGACTTTTTGCCGGGCAGGAGGAACTTTCCGTCGTCTTGAACTGGTCCACCGCCACCGAGACCCAGAATCAGGGATTTATCCTGGAGCGCAAGACCGATCCGGCAGACGAATGGCAGGCGCTGGATGACTATCTGCACAATGACGCTCTTCTCGGCCAGGGCACCGTGAGTACCCTGACGGAATATGCCTATACCGATACGGCGGTCTCGGCGGGACTGACCTACCATTACCGCCTGTCCGGCATCGACAACGCAAACAACATCGGACGGCTGGACAGCGTTTCCCTGTCGGTGGTGCCGACATCGCTGCAAATTCCGCTGCCGGCACAGTATTCGCTGAAGGCGGCGCCCAATCCCTTTAATCCCGGGACCGATATCGCCCTGACCCTGCCGGCGCCGGGCTTTGTTGAGGTGTGCCTGTACGATCTCAGGGGAACAAAGGTCGGCACCCTCTGCCGCGGTCTTTACGAACCCGGCGGCTATGTGTTCCACTGGGATGCCGGCGGACGGGCTTCCGGGGTATATGTGTGTCTGCTGAGGGTCGACGGCCGCCGGCGGGCGGCGCAGAAAATGACGGTGCTGAAGTGATCCTGTCCCCGATGCCGCCGCTCTTGTGCGAAAGCGGCCGGCCGCTCCAAGAAAACGTTTCCCGAAAAACAAAAAACCTCCCTTTGGGGGCGGTTCTTTTGGGGTGGGCGCTGAGGGATTCGAACCCCCGACCCCCTGCTTGTAAGGCAGGTGCTCTAAACCAGCTGAGCTAAGCGCCCGGAATTTCAAGCCCGATATAATAAAATGTTTCACCCTGTTATGCAAGACAAAAGTAAGTGCCGGCGGACGCGGGCCCTTATTTCAGATAGATCATTTTTGCTTTTTTTACGACCTTGTTGTGTTCAAGGGAATAGAGATACAATCCGCTTGAAAACCCGCTCATGTCAAGGGGTATAAGGTTCGTTCCGGCAGAGGGTTCCCCGATCTCTTTTTCCAGGATCTGTTTGCCGTTCAGCGAATAGATGCGGAGCACGACGGGAGCGCTGTCCGAGACGGTATATTTGATCATGGTAAGCGGATTGAAGGGGTTTGGGGCGTTCCCGATCAGTTCGAACTCGAATTCGACGGGTACGTCGATCTCTTTCACCGCCGACACCATGGTGAAGATGGCCCCGCTGCGTTCCTTGTTTCCGCGGTGCAGCGGCCAGTAAGATCCTCCGAGTCCCTCCTTCAGGTCGATGACGGAGATCCCGGAATAGGTTCCGCAGATGATCTCATTGTCGCCGTCATGGTCAATATCGGCGAATGCGAGGCTTGATTTTGAGAGATAGCGGATATTGACGGGGAAGCCCGGAACATTCTGTCCTTGCTTCGTAAAGGCGTAGATCAGGCCGTCATTCCCGACGGCCAGGACCTGCTGGGTCTCTTCGGTGTCGTTCACTACATCCGCAAAGGCAAGGGACTGATAGACCGGTCCGATCGTTTTCGGCCAGTCCGGAAGCAGGGCGCCGTTCATGACGTCGATCAGATAGAGTTCTCCCGAGCTTGCGCCGAACGCCGCATAGATCGCATCGCCTTCGCGCAGCAGCGCGGGGGACGCCTTGATCGCGCCGTATCCGTCGACCATAAAGCGCTGGGTTCCGTTAAGGTCGTAGCCGTACATGTCGCCCTGATCGTTCCCGATGAGAATGATCGCGTCATGATCTCCCGTCACGATCACGCAGGGTTCCCCGCTGATCGATCCCGTGGTGGTTTTAGGCCATCCGCTCAGCGTATTGCCTTGAACGTCCAGGATGCTGACCTGACCGCCGTATTCGCCGTAAACGATCTCATCGTATCCGTCGGCGTTCACATCGGCGAGGGCCACCCCTCCCCGGATGTTTTTTCCGATATTCCGGGGAAATCCGGACACATTGCTGCTGTCGTGGTTTATCACGTATAATTTTTGGTCATAGGCCCCGAAGACTACTTCATACTCGGGATCCGCATCCACATTCCCGATGGCCGGCATGGCCGTTATGAACCCGTCCGTTTGGCGTGACCA
>JAFGVT010000024.1 GCA_016937825.1 Fidelibacterota bacterium
ATCCTCAATGCGCTCATTGCGCGCTATGGCGGCGATCGCTGGGAAGACCTCAAACAAGGGATAGCAGAACATGATTGAGCAGCAGCCTCATATTTTTCTGATCGGCATGATGGGATCGGGTAAATCCTCGGTAGGGAGGGTCCTGGCAAAATTATTGCGCTATTCCTTTCTGGACCTGGATACCGAGATCGAACGTGTATCCGCCAAAACCGTCCACCAGATCTTCACGGAGGATGGAGAGCCCGCATTCAGGGACCTGGAATCGGTCACGGCGATGCAGCTGGATCTCAGCAAACCGCAGGTGATCGCCACGGGGGGCGGCTTTCCCCTGAAAAAAGAGAACCTGCAGTGGATGCGCCGGAACGGGATCGTGATCTGGCTGCAGGCGGACAGCTCAACGATACTCGAACGGATCGTCGAGGAAGACCGGCCCCTGCTCCCGCAGCCGCTTCGTCTGGAACATATCGAAACCCTTTTGAATAAACGTCTTCCCGTCTATCAGCAGGCCGATATCAGCATCGATGCCAACGACGGGGATCCACGGGCTATCGCCATGGATATCAAGGAAATTATCGAATCATGAGAACCCTTGAAGTACAGATCGCGGAACGGCCGTACCGGATCCACATCGAACCGGATCTCCTGTACAGGACGGCGGAAATGATCCGCCCCCTGGTTGCGGGGACGCCCCGTATCGCCCTCATGTCCTCCAAAACCGTTGAATCGCATTACCGCGAACGCGTGGAAAGATCCCTGCGCGACGCCGGATTTGAGGTGCGCTTCATTCCGATGCCCACCGGGGAGGAATATAAGGACCTTAAGACCGTATCCGGCCTGTACGATGTTCTCATTTCACAGTCCTTTGACCGGAACTGCCTGATTCTGGCGCTGGGAGGAGGCGTGGTGGGGGATATCGCCGGCTTCGTCGCGGCGACGCTTTTCCGCGGCGTACCCTTTGTACAGATCCCGACCACCTTGCTGTCGCAGGTCGATTCCTCCGTAGGGGGCAAGGTGGGGGTGAACCATCTTCAGGGAAAAAATCTGATCGGCGCTTTTTACCAGCCCAAAACGGTCCTGATCGATCCGCGGGTCCTGCAGACCCTGGAACTCCGCGAGCGTATTTCAGGCCTCGGGGAGGTATTAAAGTACGGATTTATCCGCGATGCCGCCTTTCTGGATACCTGCCTGGAAAATACGGACGATCTTCTGACCCTTTCGGACATGGACTTCGTCACCGGGATCATCGCCCGGTCGGTCCGGATCAAGGCGGATATCGTAGCCCTGGACGAACACGAGCAGGGCCGGCGCATGCTGCTGAACTTCGGCCATACGATCGGGCATGCGATCGAGAACAGTGCGGGCTACGGCGTGTTCCGTCACGGCGAGGCCGTGATCATGGGCATGTGCGCCGCCCTCATGCTCAGTACGAACTTAAGCGGACTGGAAAAAACCCTCGCTGAAACCTACATCCGTCACCTGCGCCGGATCCCCGTAAACGGCGACCTTACGCAGCTTGATATCGATGCGGCCCTGGAAGCGATCACGCATGACAAAAAAGTCCGCGACGGCAAATTGAACATGGTCCTTCTGGAAAGGATCGGACACCCGCGTATCGTGGAAGGCATTCCGGAAGACACGGTACGGGAAACACTGGAGTGGCTGAAAGATCTTTACACGGAAGGGGTGCTGTCATGAGCGATGATCCGCAAAAGAAATTGAAGATTTGCGTTATTCACGGTCCCAACCTGAACCTGCTCGGCCATCGCGACAAGTCCCAGTACGGAACGCTTACCCTTGACAAGCTGAACCGCCTGATCCGCCGGACCGCCGAAGCATGCGGCATGGACGTGAGCATCTACCAGTTCAATTCGGAAGAAAAGATCATCCGCACCCTGCATCGTCTTCGCAAGGTCAGCGACGGGATCATTATCAATCCGGCGGCCTACACCCATTACAGCTATGCGATCCGGGATGCGATCGAACTGCTGCCCATCCCGGTCGTCGAGGTGCATCTTTCCAATATTTACGAACGCGAAGAATTCCGAAAAATATCGGTTACCCGGGATGTCTGCGTCCGCCAGATATACGGGAAAAAAGAGGAAAGCTACCTCGAAGCGATCCGCTATCTGCAGGACTATCTTAAGAAAGCGTAATGGACGCCCCTCTCCCCAGATCCTTTTATGACGGGAACGTGTGCGATGTCGCACAGCGTCTTTTAGGGCAGGTATTTATCAGAATATTGCCCGACGGAAGCCGCCTGGCCGGGCGCATTGCGGAAGTCGAAGCCTATGCGCAGGACGGCGACCCTGCCTCGCACTCCTGTCGGGGAAGAACAGAGCGCAATGCGGTCATGTTCGGGGAAGCGGGCCGTCTGTATGTTTATTTTACCTACGGAATGCATTTCTGCTGCAACGTGGTCACCGGACCGGAGGGACAGGGGGATGCGGTCCTGATCCGGGCACTTGAACCGCTCGAGGGACGGGACATCATGGCCCGTCATCGCTACGGCAGGACCCTGATCACCGAGCGGGAAGAACGGAACCTGCTGAACGGACCCGCTAAACTCTGCAAGGCCTTCGGGATCGACCGGAAAATGAACGGGTGCGATCTCTGCGGGGAAACGGTCCGGATCGTGAGCGGAAATACCCCCCGGCCGCCGCATATCGGACGATCGTCCCGGATCGGGATCGGCAGCGGTTCGGAACTCGCCTGGCGTTTTTTTATTCCGGAAAGCGACTGGCTCAGCAAGCCGGGGAAAGGGATATTCCGCAATGAACCATGACCCGATGAACGAGAACAAACTGGGCATTAGCCCGGATCAGCTATGGAATGCGGCGGGCATCGTCCAGCAGCTGATCACGGCTGCACTGATGCTGTCCGCCTATGCCGTGGTGTCGCTTATGGTCCGCCGTTCGCCGGGAGTGTATCCCGGTCCGGCAGCGTGGCTGGAAACCCTTCGCGCACTCTTCGACCTGAAGGACCTGGGTCCGGGAATTTTATGGGGAATACCGGCCGGCATGCTGATCGCGGGGATCCTGTTCCTCCTGGATGCAGGGGTGGGAATGATCGCAACATATCCTCTCCGGCACTGGGTCCGGCGGACGGATTACATGCTTCCGCTGACGAAAAAACAAAAAAAATGGGCCCTGGGGATCGCGGTATCGGGGTCCGCCGTGGAGGAGGCGCTTTTCCGCGGATTCTTTTTTATGGCGCTGCTGCCGCTGTGGTCGTCCTGGATATGGTCGGCCCTCCTGCTCTCGGCGCTGTTCAGCCTGCTGCATGCCGCCGTCCAGGGCTTCTGGTCCACCCTGTGGATCTTTCTGGTGAGCCTGATCATGTGCTTGTTTGTGGCCCGCGGAACGGGCCTATATTTTGTCATGGCGGCCCATATGGCCGTCAACCTGACAAATCTCTTCGTCTTGCCGCAGCTGCTGGACAGGATGCGCTTTACCCGCTAGCTTAACCCTTGCAGTCCTGCAAGTAAATTACGTATATTAGGATCGGAATTGAGGTAATTATGAGTGAGTTCAGAGCCCTGCTAAAAACCATGATGGAATTTGTCTTTGACCGTCACCATTATATTCTCGTCTCCATTTTCATTCTTTTCCTGATCTTTCTGATCATTGTCCTCGGCGCCAATTCGGGCAGTACGCCCTTCCCGGTATAAGGCTATGAAAGTATCCTTCAGACGATTCGCCTATAACGTGTTTTTCCGCTTTTCGCCGCTGCTGATCGTCGTTCTCCTGGAACTGTCCCTGCGATTTTTGGGGATCGGGGAATCGTACCTCCTCTTTCAGAGATCCGAAGACGGGAACTATCAGGAATTGAACCCGCTCTATTACCGGCGCTTCGTCGCCGCAGAGCAATTCGGGGATATTCCCATTCTGCCGCAGCGTTTTCCGCTTGAAAAACCGGAAGGTTCCCGGAGGATATTCCTCATCGGGGACCAAACCCTGTGCTCGATGATCCCGGGTGCCAACGAAACGCAGCTCATTCCGGATTTTTACGACCGGGACAGCGTTTTTAACGATTTTGTCCAGATCGCCGCGCCCCTTACCAACAGTTTTGCCATGAAACGCATCGTCAAATGCCTGAATAAGTATGAAGCGGATGCCTGCATCGTGGTGACCGGAGCGAATGAGTTTTACGGAATTCCGCGCAAAAGCAACTGGATGCAGGATATTGACAACTATTACGGACTGACGGCGTACGTTACGCTGAAAAACCACCGCTTTCTCCAGGTCCTCGACCGCTTTGTCTACCTGAAAAAAGAGAAGGTGATCACCTTTCCCCCCGCGGACATTGACGACTGGGCGGTGCTCTACGGTTCGGTTCCCTATGCCGAAACAAAATCCTATTTTGAACGTAATCTGAAGCGTATGATAAAAGACGCCGGCTACCCGCTGTTCTTCGTTTCGCCGCCCGTCAATATCACGGCGCGGCCTTACAGGTCCCAGTTTGACGATAAGGAAATGTCAGACGCGGATATCGCCCGGGAATGCACGGTTCTGCTTGCGAACGCCGACCGCTTTTCGATCGAGCGCTGGATCGCGGAACTGAGGGCCTGGGAACCCGAGACCGCCATTTACTATTATTGCCTCGCCATGATCAATGAGCGCGAGGGAAACAACGAAGCGGCCCTGGAAAACTACCGCCGCGCCCTGGAAAGGGATATCTTTAAGGCGCGGATAGATCCCGGCTTTACGGACGTGATCGAGTCGCAAACGGCGGGTTCTTCCGCCGCCCTGATCGATCTGCGGAAGATCATGACGGAGGCGGCATCGGGAGGACTGAAAGTACAGAAATTCTTTCAAGGCCCGCTTACCCTCAATGCCCGGGGAAAACAGCTGTTCGCCGACACCGCCCTCGAAGCGCTCAGGGTGTTCCGGGGTCCGGCAAACGACATAAGGAAATAACCATGGCAACACTTACTTTTTTGGGAGCTACCGGAACGGTTACCGGTTCCAAGTATCATTTTCAAAGCAACGGCGCGAGCGTGATGGTGGACTGCGGTCTGTTCCAGGGGCTCAAGGAATTGCGTCTGCGCAACTGGATGCCGCTGGATGTTGATCTGCAGAAACTGGATGCGGTGATCCTGACCCATGCGCATATCGACCACACAGGATTCCTGCCCCGGCTCGTGAAGCAAGGTTTTTCGAAGCCGGTATATTGCACCGAACCCACGCGGGACCTTCTGGAGATCATGCTGCTTGATTCCGCTCATCTGCAGGAAGAAGACGCAAAATTCGCAAATAAAAAAGGGATCAGCAAGCATTCCCCCGCCTTGCCGCTCTACACTCAGGAAGACGCCAAAACGGCCATTGCCCTGCTGAAGGCCGTTCCGTATGGGGCGCCGTTCAGCCCGGCTTCCGGGTTAAGGGCCGAATTCCATGACGCCGGCCACATTATCGGTTCCGCCTTCGTGAGCATCCGGTGGAATGAGTCCGGTGGAGAGCGTAAGATCGTGTTTTCGGGGGATCTGGGGCGTTATGACCGCCCGATCCTCAAAAACCCGTCCCTTATGCGGGATGCCGATTATCTGCTCGTAGAATCGACCTACGGCGACCGCCTGCATGAACAGGGGGATCCCAAAAGCGAGATCAAACGCATCATCAACGAAACGGTTCGGCGCCGGGGCGTGGTGCTGATACCGGCCTTTGCGGTCGGGCGCACCCAGGAACTTCTCTACACGCTCCGGGAACTGGAATCCGAGGGCGCCATTCCGGTCCTGCCGATCTATGTGGACAGTCCCATGGCGATCAAGGCCACCCGGGTATACGAAAAATTTACCGGCGTTTATGACCGGGAAGCAAGCGCTCTGAAGGGGGAGGGCGTGGACATTCTCCAGACCGACCGGACGATCTTTACGGAAAGCGTGGAAGAGTCAAAACGCGTCAATGCGCTGAACGACCCCTGCATCATCATATCGGCCAGCGGCATGATGACGGGCGGACGCATTCTGCATCATCTTAAACAGCGCCTGCCGCACGAGAAGAATGCGATCGTTTTCGTAGGCTATCAGGCGGAAGGGACGCGCGGGCGGGCATTGCAGAGCGG